>JBFGLD010001148.1:0-2636 GCA_041576335.1 Anaerolineae bacterium
ACAAAGAGGAGCGGCACAAACGTGAGCAAAAGGCCAAATAGATTGCCGAAGCTGAAACCGGGATTTTCGACTATAATCGGCAATGTTTTCAAGGTCTCAGGCGAAGCGCCCAGAATTTGGAGCGCTTCAACGGTGCTGATATTCGACTCTTTGCGGGAACTCAGGCTGGCGCCATCGAATTTAGTAGCAACCAGGGCATCGCCCCGCACAATGAGAGTTTCCACCTGACCGGCTTCAATGGCGCTGACGATGGTGGGCAACGAAACGTCTTGCGCTGTCGGGGCACGATTGAATAGAGATAAGAAAAGATAGGCGCCAATTACCAGCATGATTACTACACCAATGATCGGCCGACTCAGCGGCGAGGAATGTTGTTCTTGTCGTTGGGGGTTATTATTGGGTTTCACGGTCGTTTCCATTCTTTCCAGATAGAGGGTGCCGTCAGAATTTCTGGTAAAGCAGTGCCAGCATCAGTCACGGCATCCAGAGAAAGGTCTCGCCATTTAGCCCGACGCAATTCACCGATGGTATGATTGGCAGCGATTTTAGTAGCCCACGTGGTGAATTTACTTTTGCCTTCGAAGGTATCGAGGTTGGTGTGAATTTTGAGTAACGCGTCTTGGATAAAGTCTTCACTCATCTGCTGCAATTCCGTGTCAGCCAGGTCGCGTATATAGCTGCGAGTACGTAAATAACCTAATACGCCCCGCTTGAGGTATTGACCTAAATCCTCAATGGCTTCGGCTTGGCGCGCGCTGTTATCTCGCAACTGCTCTAGCCACATTTCATTGGTCCGTTCCACTTACTTCAGAGCCGCTTCCTGAGATGCCTCTAGCAAGGTGTCAATTTCTTTGGTCGCATCGGCGATGGATATGTCAGCAGCCGTCGCCCATTCTTGATAGAGTTTCTCCTGAGTCTTCCGGAGTATGGCCTTAGCCGTTGCGCCTAACGGCTTTCGCCAGCCCGATGCTTTTAGGTCCCGCACGACTTCACACATCGTCTGAAATGAACCTTCTTTCAAGCGACTGGCCAGTTCCATATGTCGTCGCTGAGGTTGATCGTTATTCAAGGGAACTGGAGGGTTTTTCAACAAGTCGCGGTAGTGATCAAGATCGCTCTTGGCTGTTACCAACCGGAGTCCGACCGTCGCCTGAGCCTCGACCGGTATCCATATAGTGCTCCTGGGCAGAGCAACTTCGTAGTAGAGACGTGCTCCTATCCCAGAGAGTCGTTTTTCCCCAATCTTGACAATATCACCCAACCCATAAACAGGGTGAACGACAAAATCACCGACTTTGAATTGCATAACAGGTTCCTCTGCTGCGTTAGTAGCGGCGCTTGCGCCCACTTTGGCCGCCAGACCGGCTTCCCCGGTCTTCACGGGGTTTAGCCAGGTTCACCTTCAACTCGCGGTCGCCCAGGTTGAAGCCGTTGAACATGCTGATTGCCCTTCTGCCTCGGTGGTGACGCCGTAACCCGGCTAAACCTGATCAGACCCCACACCCCGCTTAAACTGCTCGAACAGTTTCGGGATTTGGTCAAATTCAGTTGACTTATCCAGAAAGAAGTCGGCTCCGGCCTGCATGCACTTTTGCCGATAACCCGGATAGGGATAATTGGTCAGGATAATGACGATTGGCGTCACCTCGTCCTGCTTGACCCGTTGCAAGACATCAATCCCACTGCCGCCGGGCATGCGGATGTCTAAAATCACCACGTCCGGACGGAGCTTTTGAATAGCGCCGATGGCTTCGGCCACAGTCTCCGCCTGGCCCACAATTTCGATTCCGGCCAACTCGTCGAGCATCGTCACCAAATGTTCCCGGACAATGAGCGAGTCGTCGGCGATAAATACTTTGAGCTTGTGGTTTGAATGTGTAGGTACCATAGACATCATTACAAAGGATATACGATCCAGTTCCTAAAAACCATTGTAAGTGAATGGTTTACAATCTAACTTGGCTCAAGATGCCCGACCTTTTTCTCCGCCACCAGCCAACTATGTGGTCAGTTGTCTTGTGGAAAAGATATGGCTAGGAATCTTGCCACCTAACGACGGATCAGGAACTCAGAACTTTTTCCGGAAAACCTACCGTTTACTCCGTAGGCTGCTCTACTGCAGCAGGCTGTAGCCCATTGTCAATCAGGAACCGGAAGAATTCGGTGCCTGCCGGGATAATCACAGTATCCCCTCGTTTGAGAATGCCGGCGTATGCTTCCAGGCGCCGGGAAAAGGCGTAAAACTCCGGGTCTTGCGACAAAGCCTCGGCGTAGATGCTGATGGCCGCGGCTTCGCCTTCGCCGCGAAGCTGTTGAGCCTCCCGCTCGCCCTCAGCCCTAATTACCGTACCGGCCCGGTCGGCCTGAGCCCGGATGATATTGGCTTGTTCCTCACCCTGAGCGCGGAATAGGGAAGACTCTCGCTGGCGCTCTGCCCGCATCCGGTCGAATACACTTTGCTCCACCTCCTCCGGCAAGTCAGCCCGCTTGGTGCGAACATCCACGACCTCAATTCCAAATTCCGAAGACTTTTCGGCGGCGGACTTAGCGACCCGTTCCATGATATTTTCACGCTCCTGGGCAATGATATCCCTAAATTCAACGGTTGCCAGTTCCCGGCGTAGTTCGGAGAAGAC
>JBFGLD010001149.1:0-2635 GCA_041576335.1 Anaerolineae bacterium
AATGAAGAGAACAACACCAACGCCGATGACCAAAAACTAACGCTCGATGATATTCAATTCGGCACAGCCGACACCGCTGGTGAAACCGAGGAAGATCAGCAGCGGCTAAAAGAGCTAATGGAGCGCGAAGAAAAGAATACGCGCCCGCTCAACCGCTTCTGGTTCCCGGTGATGTCGGCCTTAGCGGCAGGTATGAGCTTCTTCTATATTTACACAGCCGGCACGCTACCTGCGCCGGTTCAGTGGCAGCGGGGGATGTATGTTGCTATCACCTATATATTAATTTTCATTTTGTACCCGGCCTTTCCAAAAGCCGGCAAAGCGCGAACCTTTGGCGATAAATTCCCCAAGCCATTACACACTATTTTTGCCCCCAGAGGCGGCCCCGGATTGGTAGACCTAATCCTTATTGCCGCCACGCTCGGTGCAGTTGGTTACTACATTTACCAGTTTGAAGCCTTACAGCAGCGCGCTGGCGCCTATAACCAGACCGACTATTATGTGGCTGTGGTCGGGTTGCTCTTATCGCTGGAAGTTTCGCGGCGCGTCTTGGGCTGGTCGATGACAATTATAGCCGGATTTTTCTTGCTTTATATGCATTTCGGCTACATCTTCTACGACATCCCGATAATTGAGTCATTTGCACACCGGGGCCGGGCCTGGGACCGCGTGGCCACCGTGCTCTTCTACGACCAGGAAGGTGTCTTTGGGGTAATGGCCAATGTGTTGGTCACCTACGTCATCCTGTTCATTTTCTTTGGCGCGTTCTTGAGAAAATCGGGGGCCAGTCGCTTCTTTATTGATTTGCCGCTGGCGTTGGCCGGTAAAACCACCGGCGGCCCGGCTAAAGTGTCGGTTATCGCTTCTGCATTGTTTGGCTCGATCTCTGGCAGCGCTATTGCCAATACAGTCAGCACCGGCGCGTTCACTATCCCACTGATGAAAAAAGCCGGTTTCAAACCACACGTGGCCGGCGCCATCGAGCCATCGGCCTCGATCGGCGGGATGTTTATGCCGCCGGTGATGGGGGCCGGCGCCTTTCTGATGGCCGAATTAACAAATATTCCCTACCGCACCATTGTGCTGGTCTCTATTTTTCCGGCCATTTTGTACTTTTTGGCGGTTTTGACCATGGTTCATTTTGAGGCTAAAAAACACGGCCTTAAAGGGATTGAAACCGATGTGCGGGCGATGGACATTATCCGCAAGGAATGGTACATGAGCATTCCGCTGCTGGTGATTGTGATCCTGATGATGGTTGGCTTCTCGCCCGGTTACGCCGCCTTCTGGTCAATTTTGGCCTGCATAGCCTTAATGTATACCATGCCGCAGAATGCTGCCGACCTCAAGTCACACGAGGGTGGAATTGTGGCGGCTTTTGGCCGCAGTACGGTACGGGTGTTAAGAAGCAGTTTTGAATCCCTAGTCGAAGGCGGGCGTGACACCCTGGTTATTGGCGCTACTGTCGGCGTGATCGGCATTATTGTGGGAACCATTTACGCCACTGGGATCGGCCTCCGCTTCTCCGATATCATCATCAGCCTCAGCGACGGTAGTATCCTGATTGCGATCGTGCTCATTGCCTTGGCTTCGCTGGTGCTGGGGATGGGCGTACCGGTTACCGCCGCTTATCTGATTGTGGCTGTGCTGGCCGTACCGGCCCTGTCCGACCTGGGCGTGGCCCTGATCGCGGCCCATATGATTGTTTACTGGTTTAGCCAGGACAGCAACATCACCCCGCCGGTGTGTGTGGCGGCTTATGCCGGCGCGGCTATAGCCGGGGCGGACCCGTGGAAGACCGGTTGGACATCGTTTAAATTTGCCAAGTTGCTCTATGTCATGCCGCTCTTGTTCGCCTTTACCCCGGCCATTTTGCTGGTGGGCGAAACCGGACAAATATTGGTTGATATGAATTGGGCCGATGTGGCGTCGTCCTACTTCTCAGCCTTTATAGGCACTATTGCTTTCTCGGCGGCCACCATGTTTTTCCTGGTGCGCAAGACAACCTGGTGGGAATGGCTGATCTTTGCCTTTGGTACGTTCCTGTGCTTCTTCCCAGATCTAACGACTGATATTGTCGGCATCGCCATTGTGACAGGGGTATGGTTCTGGCAGCGTTATGATGTTAAGCAAAAAGAAAGCTTGGCCCAGATACAAGGGGCTGTTGGTAGATAATTTGGGAAGCAAATCAAGCCAAATAAAACGTAAAACGTGAAACGTAAAGGTGTGTCATTTACGTTTTTCGAGCCGCTTGAATAATCACTTTCTTAGTAGTGGCTTACTAGCGAGGTGTCAATGCCTTACAAAATTCTTGTTCCAATAGATCAATCCGTACAGAGCCGCAAAATTTTTGAGCAGATATCCAAATTTTTGCGGCCCGAAGAAAACAACTTAATCCTGTTCCAGGTAATCCCCCCGGCCTTGGAGAAGATCGAAATACCGCCAGCGCATGCCGGCACTGAGTGGACACCAGCCGCCTATGAATATTTTGAAAAGAAGCGAGAACTGTCCCACGAAACCTTTCTTGAACAGCAAGAGGAGTTGGGGGAAAAACTAGTTCGTGCCCTCGATGAAGAGGCCAAGGCCCTCCGCGCAGAGGGCTACCAGGTTGAAGCCATCGTTGAATTCGGCGACA
>JBFGLD010001150.1:0-2619 GCA_041576335.1 Anaerolineae bacterium
ATGTCAAGAGTACCCTGTCCTGCTAACAACGATTTCTGCACCTGGCGCAGTAACTCATGCGCCTTAGACTGGTGCAGCAGATCCGCCGCTGTAGCCCGCTTGTTTGAACCATTCAGGTCTAAATCGCCGGTCGAGTCCTGATATTTGGCTTTGTCCGCTTCGCGCAACTGCTTTAGCTGCTCGAGCCAAGTGTCGCTCATGGGATTTCTCCTTCAACGGGCAGTGGATTATAGCCTCAGAGTAGATACTTTGCCAAAAAATCAAGGGTAATTCGATACATCTCCAACGCATCGGCGTCACCATCTTCGGCCAAGAGATAATGCCCGCCACCATCAAAGAAGTGGCTTTCGTAGGGAATGCCTGTTTCGGCCAATTGAGCGGCAAGTAACTCACCCTGTTGATAGGGTACGACCTCGTCAGTACGGCTGTGCAAAATGGCAATTGGTGGAAAATCAGGGTACACGTGATAGGCCGCAGAGTAGCGCCAATATCGGAGCGGCTCACGATCGGGAAAACCCAGAGCGTAAAATGCCCGGTCGAGACCAAACGGCGGAACAAAGGTCCCATTTTCCAAACGCCGGCGCATATCAAACAGATCGGTGGGTGGTCCCATCACGAGCGCAGCTTCTACCTCCTGGCCGCGCTGCAGCAACCGCAGCACATGCAAGCTGCTATAACTCCCTCCAATCAGGGCGATCTTGCTACCATCGCTACCAGGAAACCGACCCTCACGTACAAACATCAGCAGGCGCTCCAATTCGTTTAGGTCGGTTTCCAGGTCAAAGGTATAAGCCGGGCCCACTGCCAACAGCCCGTAACCCGCCGTCGACAGAGGCAAACTAACACACTCCCAGGTGTCTGCCGGGCCGGGATAAATTGTTAGCAAAAGAGGTAACCGGCTGGTGGTCGTGGCGGTTACCGGCGTATAGTAGAAGGATAACTGGTTGGGCTGCCCTTCACTTTTAAAGTGGACCTCTCGCCGAATTGCCTGGCTGGCAATAGGCTGACTACAACTCAGTGTTTCCGGATTGCCGAGCACCAGATCATTGCCGGGCGTTAAGGCCGGTGTGGCTGCCGGCGGCAGTACCACATCGGCCAAGGTATCTGCGCCGGCTTCAATCTCGACCCTACCGGTAAAGCCGCCCAACTCGACGCTCTCGTAGCCTGCCGCCCCGGCCACCGGCCGGTAGGTCCCGGCCGGCACATTAGAAATGACGTACCGGCCGTGGTCATCGCTCCGTGCCGAAAAAGTTGTACCATCCCAGCGGGATATCAAAACCCAGGCCTGGGCGATCGGTTGGCCCTGCACAGCCCTAACGGTGCCTTGTAGGGTGCCGGGAGCCGCTTCAGCCGGTTGACCTACCTGGTCCCACCACCATGTAACCACATAATATTGCAGCGCATTACGTACCGGCCAAACCTTGAGGTTATTCGTGGTCATCAACCACATAACTGTTAAAGCAAGAATAACAAGAAGACTAAGGATGAGCCAATTCTTCGTGGAGGACACTTTCATATTGCAACCTTACGGCCGGGGCTGGCCCAAATTTTAGGTAACCTTGCTCGCAGGGGGTCTGTGACCCCCGACCGCCGGTCAGTGCGCAGCCTCCCTGCGACCGTAGGAAGTGCAGACCGGCTTGGAGCAAAACTCGCCTAGATTTTAGGACGCGTACCTGACGGGCCGGGAAACTGACAGCTAAGGTAAACCGGTGTATAATAGGCATGGGCGCGGTTAGGACGGCCCGGGTCCTATGCGTATTAACAGGTAGTTTACCAGAAGTGACCCACATTGCCCAACTCAATTCATACTTGCAAACTAAGGTAAAAATGACGCTTCTGAGTCGGCTGAGTCTGCAAAAGCGCCTTATGCTCTTTATCAGCGTCTGGCTGGTGGGCATTTCCACGATCTACACTTATATCAG
The DNA here is from genome assembly GCA_041576335.1 of Anaerolineae bacterium. Taxonomy (GTDB): domain Bacteria; phylum Chloroflexota; class Anaerolineae; order 4572-78; family J111; genus JANQQF01. The sequence goes on from JBFGLD010001150.1 coordinate 1,923, forward strand.
CCTCCAAACCATTGAACAGAGCACCGAAATGGTTTATCGAGAACGCTTGGCTTTAGCCCAAGCCATCGCCGGTCAATTCGATAGCCAATTGGCGCACCTGGTGGCGGAACTGGAAGATGTTGGTCGCGACATTGCTCCGGCCGTTACGGGCGGTGATCCGGGAGAAATTCAAGCAGCGCTGCGAAGACTATACCAACACTGGGCCAACCATCATCGTTTCACCGACCTGCACGAAATCAGTCTGGTCAATCCTGAAGGTCTGCCTGTGTGGCACGAACCGGATCAGCGGAATATCGCCGGCGACTCAACCAGGCCGTATTTGGACGTAGAAACATTGGTCCATTCGGAGGCTCTCAGCATCACACCCTATACGACAACTGGGGGCTCAAACGACCTGGCTATCTCTATTACGGTACCGGTACGCTTCCGGGGTCAGCTCGTGGCTTACTTAATTAGCGAGATGGACCTCCTACGTGGTAACTTCAGCCCCGTAGCAAGCTCTAACGGCGCCAAATCAGGCTATACAGCCGAACTTGTCGACCGGAACGGGACCGTGTTGTTTAGCCCGGAGGTGAGCCGCCAAGGCAATCCCAGCGCCCATACCCGGCAATTTGCCCAACAGCTGCAAGCACACCAGGCGGCGGTGCAAGTCCACGAAATAGTCGAGCAGGGGAGCCACCAAAACCACATTGTCGCC
>JBFGLD010001151.1:0-2619 GCA_041576335.1 Anaerolineae bacterium
GCCGCTGCCGAGCAAGCCCTGTAAAATGGGCACTTCAGTCAACGTAGCAAAGTACATAAACGCGCCCAGGAAAGAGGCCACAAGGTTGGCCGGCAAGGAGTTGCCGCCGACCGCCCAAGCTACCCAGGCCGAGGGAATGATGCCTTCGTGGCCGGGCCGTCCCAGCAGAAAGCCGGAAATCAACACCCCCCAGAAGAGCAGGGGTAAAATCTGCTTGGCAAAGCCCCAGGTCTGCCGCCACCACTCGCTCAACTCCTCATCTTCGGGGCGGTTGCCGCTGCGGTTAATGAGCAGGGCCAGGCCGACGAGGCCGACGACAAAGGGGATCGTTGGTTGGTGGGGCACGAGCAGTGCCGTAAGACCGGTGATAGCGATCAGAGCGGCCATCTCCCACCGCCGAATGCCGAACCAGCGTACCAAAATGAGGCCAAAAGCCAAACCAAGGCCGCTCGTAACCAGCCAGCGGCTCTCGTAAATGGCCGCCCACAGCGGGCCTGACTGCTGTGGTTTGCCCCAGTTGGCAAAGACCAGGATGGCGACCATCGCCGCGAAATAAAAGCCGTTCTGCCACAGCGGGCGGGTCACCTCCGGTTCGGGCATATTGGCCTGGATGCGGCTCTTCTCTCGTTCTTCTTTGATGAAGATGAGGTGCATGAGCAAACCGATAATCAGGCTAAAGCCAATCGCACCCACGGCCCGGGCCATACCCAGTTCCGGCCCTAAAACGCTGGCCGTCAAAACAATTGCCAACACGTTGATGGCCGGGCCAGAGTAGAGAAAGGCCACCGCCGGCCCCAAGCCGCCCCCCATCCGGTAAATTCCGGCAAAAAGGGGCAATACGGTGCACGAACAGACAGCCAAAATCGTGCCGGAGACCGAGGCGATGCTATAGGCCATTACTTTGGGCGCGTTGGCCCCCAGGTATTTCATCACCGAGGCCTGGCTGATAAAGACGGAAATTCCCCCGGCAATGAAGAAGGCCGGAATGAGACACAAGAGGACGTGTTCCCTGGCGTATTCCTGGGCCAGGTACAGGCCCTCCATCACCGCGTTATCAAAGCGGCTGTTGCCCAGCGGCAAATAGAAAAAGAGGAGAAAGATAGCGATGATAGCCGCCAGCCATTTCCAGTCGCTCTGCCATTGGGCCAGGCGCTGGCGCAGTTCATTGGTTGTGATCTGAACCACGCGCCGCTGACCAACGCCGGGCGCATGGCTGACCGTGGCTTCGTGAGAGAGTTTCATTATTCCTCCTTAAATTGCTAACCGCTTTATGGATGTATGCAGAAAATTGCATATTGTTTCGAAAATTTTTTAGGCGATGGATCCTGCTGCTGACGCTTCTGTTGCCAATTGACCCTCTGGCCCACACAGACCTCGCGGTTGAATCCGATCCGGATCGAGGAAGTGGCTAAACCAGGTGCGCCACTGATTGACCACTGCCGCATCAACCGCATAATATATCCATCGCCCGTCAACCACATCCCGACGGCTGGTAATCAACCCGGCTTTCTTCAACACCCGCAAGTGGTGGGATAGTAGATTGGGCGGCAGCCCTAGCCTATCATTTAACTCGCCGTTGCATGAGACGCCCTGCATCAAGGTGTCCAGAATACGCAGGCGGTTGGGATCGGTTAGAGCTTTGAGCAGGACCGCCACGTTCTCCAAATTTTGTTCGTCCATAGCTGTTTCACTCGCTATCATCTGATTTCTTGTATGTATTACGAATATTATTTCAACATTTATTGAATTATATAGCCAAAAAAAGTTGGTCGCTTGAGTTAATTCAATAGCTATTGAAATATCTGCTTAGGAAGTATACCACGGTGAGGTTGAGTAGGGAAGTGACAATTGTCACGAAGCTCGGGTGACATATGTCACTCGTGGAAGCGGAGAATGTGGCGCATCGAAGCGCAGCCTGGCGACGGCACCACCATTTAGGCTTGCACCAACACCTGTGCCTCCGCCGGGTATTGGGCGTACGGATGGGGAGGAGATTATCAACGAGCGAGAAGTGGTCCGTCACGGCGTGACCATGTGCCGGCCCTGTGCCGGAGAGCGGTATTACCAGGTCAAATTAGGGGTGCCTGTCGTGCCCAAAATTTTGACAAATGCGGTTGGCGATGAATGTTATTAAACAGTATAATCCCGCTGTATTCACAAAAATCCAAATCAGGAGAAAAATATGGCCGATTTGCCGAAACCTTATATTAAATTTCAAGAAACGTATGCTGAAGTGTGGCGGGCTTATGACCAACTGGGGGCCGCCGTTCACGCAGCTGGTTCACTGGATGAAAAGACTCGGGGCTTAGTGAAGCTGGCCTTAGCCCTCGGGGCGCAGAGGGAGGGCGCAGTTCACGCCCACGTTCGCAAATTGGTGGAAATGGGTGTTAGCGCCGATGAAATTCGGCATGTAGCTTTGCTGGCCATTCCAACGCTCGGCTTTCCGGCAACGATGGCCGCTCTAACTTGGGTTGATGATGTATTAGCGTAGGCAAATTGGGGGCAGCATTTCAGCCTGGTCTGTCAGCCGTCGCTCTGCCTGGGACCGGTCTGCAAAATCTGCGAAATAGCCTGCCCGGAGCAAGCTGTCTCCAACCGGCCGGCTACAAGCTCACCCGA
>JBFGLD010001152.1:0-2612 GCA_041576335.1 Anaerolineae bacterium
TAGGCAGGACTATGTTGAATATCCAGGCTTTGATCGTGCCGGAACATCGAAAAATCTTTTCGAAACGCCGGGATGTTGTCGGTCCAAATTATGACCTCGTGGCCCACGTGAGCCAACGCTTCCGCGATCATCCAGGCGTGATAGCGTCCCCCGGAATACCCGGTAGTTGAATTGGAAGCGCAGACGGCGATCCGTAAGGCGCGCTCGTCAACTGGTTTCGAAGGCAATTGTTGAGGGGGACGGACTATCTTAACCATGGCCACCCCACCGGCTGCGGCACAGCCGTCAGCGTGTTTAAGGATGGTGCGATCGTCGCGAGTGGTCTTGACCCATCCCACGCCAGGGGCCACCTTGTAAATTTCAACAGATATCTCTGCCTCGGATTCTGGGATATAACTTAGAAGTTCCTCTAAACGGGCCTGGTCAAAAGTGTAGTAGATCGGCAGGCCGCCGCCATAATCATACAGGTACTCAAAAGGACCGTACGGAACGCTCAGATACATCACGCCGCCCGGTGCTAACAGTTGATACATGGCCCGGACTGCTTCGACCGCATTTCTCTGGGGCTGGTCGGGGTAAGGGTTTATTTCACCGCCTGGCCCACCATATCGTTCTGTATCCATGCCAATATGCTCAAGCGTAGACAGGCAGGTTACCACGTCGAACTGCATTCCGGACGGAAGCCTATGGGCCCTTACGTCAGATACAATATAAGCGACACCGTCGTCATAAGCGAGGGGCTCCGGGGCAGGGTTCATAAACCAAATCATATCGAATATGTTGCCGATATAACCTGCAATCAATTTGTTGTTGAGCACGCAGCCCACATCTAACACGTTATGCTTGAGGATCGGCTCCAATTGAGCAAACTGCCTCAGGATCCAGGAGTATTCGATTGTCCGCTCATCAAATTTGCCGTATTCGGGCTGCTGCAGGAGCGTTTCGTAGGTATTGTCTCCACCGTCTAGTGCGTGCCGGTAAACCTCCGGCAGCAGCCGCTCCGAAAACAGACGATTGCGATCGAAAAAGTAAGAGGACGTAAATGGTTTGAGCTGGCCGCCCCCAAATCTGCGCTTGACCGGGCATTCAGCGTTTTCCGACACAATCAAGTTTAGTTTGCCGTTTTCCGTTGGGCCGGCGTCGCCGCCATTGGCAGAACCGGCTACGTGCGGAACGCCGGTCTGAACTCTTAATTGCGTCCCGCTCTTCGGAGCGAAATCTCCCGTGACGCCAAATTTGAGGGCCTCAGCAGTAAGTCCAGTCAGATGCATTAGCTTAAAGAAATGTGAAAGCAGTTCTTCTTTTCGACCTTGAGCGAGATTTGCGACGACATTCCCGAGTTCTTTCATGCCTTTGACTGATGTACCGGCACAGTATCGATAGATAGACCCTCTCGTCCACGTTTCTCTGACCATTCGATACCTAAAATCTGACATTCCTTGCCCGAGCCAGCGTTTGCCCAGGTAACGCCGGGTAATTCTGTATTCGGGGATGTGATGGTACATCACCGCCTGCGGCGCATAGTAAAGGGCGTAGCCTTGATTTAGGGCAATCTTAATCAGCTGGCTCTCTTCGCCGCCCACCCAAATTCGGTGCCCTTTTTTGCCAAAGCGCGTGTCATATCCGCCCAGGGCTTCAAGTATATCTTTACGCCATACGCTGTTGCCGCCCGGTACCCAATCACAAGTCGTCACTTTATCGCCCAGGTCATAATCCCCATAAAATCGCTCGGCGATACCCGATATCCAGTCCGGTTTGGGCAGAGCATATTTTGGAATGATGCGCCCGCCACAGGCTGCCGCATCCGGGTGGGATTCGAATACGGTCAAAAATGCCGCCAACCAGTTGGCGGTCACCTCGCCATCATCATCTAGAAAGACGAGGTATCGGCCCTTTGCATTTTGAACGCCCACATTGCGCGCGCGAGCGAGCCCCAACCCCGGCTCGAAAATATAGCGAACCCGATCCTGACTCAAGAATGGCTCAACAACCTTGCGGGTATGATCGGTCGAGGCATTATCAATAACCAGGATTTCGCAGGAGATATCATCTGGCTCAATTTTGAGAACACTCTCTATCGCCCGGCCTAACACATCTGCCCGATTGTGTGTACAAATGATCACGGAAAAAAGCAGTTCATCTTGGGCTACCTGGAGCTGACGACGATGTTTGGTGAGAACGTCGTGAGCTACGTGCTTCGCGGTAGCAATGCCATTAATCATAAACACAATCCGATCCAGACTGCCGCCATCCATAGGGCCACAGTGCTGGCGCATGAACGCCAGCGCAGCTTCTTTATCAAAGCGCATATGTAACTTATGATCCAACATAACGGCTTTCAATTCGTCCCGGTTGAAGGCTTTTTGCAAGCCCCGACTGCGGTCTTCATTAAATGTGCGTGGCGTTTCTCCATGGGGATTGTAATAGACGGCCGGCCGGCCCACGGCCAGAGCTTCGTACGGAATATTGCTAAAACGGCTAACAACGAGGCTGCACGAAATTAGCTGGTCTTTAACCGAGAAGGCTGACGAGCTTATCAGGTTCGGATCGTCCCACGTAGAGTTATCACGGGGATGCTTGGAGATGATATAATCCAGCCCAAGCTCGCGGCA
>JBFGLD010001153.1:0-2608 GCA_041576335.1 Anaerolineae bacterium
CCCAACTACCCACGTCATTCCAGCCGATATCCACGGGAATGACCGCAACTTTGTCAGCCCTCTCCATGATACCTTTGTCGATGCTTTCCGGTGTTATCTGCCGCCAGATCTGATCAATCGGCTTTCCCGCGTCCAGAGCTTGCTCGAGTTGACCAAGCTGCTGGAAAAACGCAGGCATGCAAACTTCAAACGCTTCAAACAGGGTCGAAATTTGCCAAATAAAAATGCCGCTATTCCAATAATACTCGCCACTATCTAAAAACCTTTGCGCCGTGGCCAGATCGGGCTTCTCTAAAAATTGGTCTACCTGATAAACCGGGTAGCCGTTGAAGTGCCCTAGCTCCCCGGCCCGTTTGACGTAACCATAACCCGTTTCCGGCTTGTTCGGGGTAATTCCCAAGGTGACTAAATAACCTTCCCGCGCTGCCTCGTCCGCGGCAATAAGGGCCTGCCGAAAGCCTTCCTCATCGGCAATAAAGTGATCGGCGTGCAGCGAGGCCATTACAGCCGCCGGATCCTGCCGGTGCATATGTAAACTGGCCAGGCCTATGCAGGGAGCCGTATTCTTTCCACTAGGTTCTTCGACGATGTTTTTTTGAGGGATGTCCGGTATCTGCTGCCTGATCAGCGGTCCATATTCCCGATTGGTCGCCACAAAAACCTGGTCGATGGGAACAATGGGCAATATGCGATTTACGGTCGCCTGCATCATCGTCATCTCACCGCTCAAGGCGAGCAACTGTTTGGGCAAAGCAGACCGGCTTCGGGGCCACAAACGCGTCCCGGTGCCTCCTGCTAAAATAAGGGCAAACATGATTAGTTCTACACCTCGGTCATGCTCTAATAAAGCTAGCCATATCTGTTTCTAGCCACGTTCTGGGTGACAAAGATAATTTACGCAATGAAAAGCAGATTGTCAAGACTATTCTATAATATATCGCGCGGATGTTTCTCGCGCGATCACATAATTCATAGCACCTACCTGCCTGACCATACCCTTCAATTCCATCAGGGTTAGGGCACTCGCAATATCTGGTGCCGGCAAGTTTGTGACCTGCCCTAATTCGTCAATATGAAGTGGCTCGGTTGACAGCTGCTCCAGCAACATCGCCTCAATCTCATTATCTGGAATAATAGCCCGGGCTTCGGTATGTTGAGCAATCATAGTCAGGTTCAACTCTTCCAAAATATCGTTAACGTGGGTTACTAGTTTAGCTCCATTTTGAATTAAGTAGTTTGGCCCGGCACTACTTCTGCGTAGAATTGGACCAGGAACAGCGAAAACATCGCGCCCTTGTTCCAGGGCATTGTCGGCGGTAATTCGCGCCCCACTTTGAATTGCCCCTTCAACCACCAGGGTTCCAAGACTGAGGCCACTAATGATCCGATTACGACTCGGAAAATTTCCACCTTCTGGTTTGGTGCCTAACGGATACTCTGAGATAAGCGCCCCGCTATTAATAATCGCCTGGCTTAGCTTTTTATTTTCGGATGGGTAGATAATATCGACGCCAGAGCCCAATACGGCCAGGGTGCGGCCGCCGGCAGCAACCGTGGCTTTATGGGCTTCGGTATCGATCCCGTAGGCCAGCCCGCTGACAACGGTGAGACCGTTGTCGACCAGGCCCCGAACTAAGGTACGGGTACATTCTTTACCGTATACGGTAGCCCGTCGCGTACCGACCACCGCCAGCGCCCAGTCGTCCTGTGGTGCGAGCTGTCCCCGAATATACAATACGAAGGGCGGATTGTAGATATCTTTTAATAAGCGCGGATAATCATCGCTTTCCCAGGTTAAAACGGTTACCTGCAATTTTTCGAGTTTTTCCAGCTCAGCGTCAAGATCAAGATCCTGCTTGGCTTTTACCAAATTTTCTACAGAACGTCGATCAAGGCCAATGGCCCGCAACTCGCCCGGGTTAGCCTGCCAGGCGAGTTCAATGTCCCCGTAGTAGTCCAGTAGATTACGGAGGCGCGCCGGACCAATGTCCGGAACTTTACTAAAACCAACCCAGTAACCAAGACGGGTTGTCATCAATCCCTTCCCCATATGTGATAATCAGTAACCGAGTGCAATTGACACACCGGTCCGGACAATCGCTGGTTAGCATACCACGAAGCCGAGGCCATTGTCAATGGTCTTCCTGAGCCTAACTAAAAAGGAACGCCTGCATTTGGCGTTCCTTCAACGTATCAACACACTATACTGAATGTCACACTCGTGTCAAATTAGGCCATCAATTAAATCGACTGTTATTTGACCCAGTTCAATATCAATTGCTTTGACAACATCGGGAATATCCGGCAGTAATAGTTCGCGGCCTTCAAATTCAACCACGTAAACAAGATTCGCGCCGGTTTCCAAAATATTAACAACACTCCCTAAAAATTCACCGGTTGTGGTCACGACATCCAACCCAACCAACTGGTAAAGGTAATAAGATTCTTCAGGCAAAGGAACGGCTTCTGCGACAGGTACTTGCACAAACTGGTTTCGCAACTGCTCTGCCTGAGATCTGTCCGTAATACCGCCCAATATTAACAGCAGGTTTTGCTTGTGCCAACGAAAGCTTTCGAGGCGATAGGGCGTCGCTTCAAATTCATCGCC
>JBFGLD010001154.1:0-2605 GCA_041576335.1 Anaerolineae bacterium
ATCTTATCGTCATAGGCCGAGACATAGAACATTCGGGTGCCGGTGACCACGTGGGTCGTCGTGCCGACCGTTGTCACCGTGGGGGTCACGTGCATGGTTATAGTTCGCTGGTTAATGCCGTTGCGGCCCAGAACCGGTGAGTTGTCAGAGAGGCTCCAAGTGGCAAAACCGGCCAAACCTTCGACATTCATAGTCAAGCCACCTGCGGCCGATTGGAATCCGTTTTGGGCCTCAAGAGAGATGGTATACGTTACAGCACTGCTGGCTATCGTCGTCGTCGTTGGACGGGTGCTCTTAAAGTTGGGATTGTTGCCTGTCATCTCGAGATTAGGCGTGTTAGGGACGTGGCCATTGTAGACAATGACGGCCACCACATCGTTGATTTTATATGTTTGCTGAAAGGCCTGAGCGGCAAAGGCAGTGCTGTTGCCATTATACATGGCCACCTGATCGCCCGGGTAAGGGATATCGCAGCAATATCCCCGCCGAATGTAATACTCGCCCAGATCTTTCAACGTGTTGGAGTTGGTCCCCGCATTCACCCCGTTATAATACTCGACCGGCGGGGCTGAAACGTGACGAATGTCCAGATTAACCAGGCCGGAGTAGCTGACGGTGCCTCGGTTTGGGTTAACACCGCTACCCAAAATAAAATAGTCGCGGCCGGGCGCCCCAGTGACGAGTTCGGCATGAGGGCTTGGTGATTGGTATATCTCCATACCTCCGGGCCAACCAGGCCACTGGGTGATGGTGTCCGAAGTAGCCGGTCGCAAAAAATCGGTGGCGTTGCCGTGTCCCTGCGGAAGCAACAGCGATTGTTGCGTATCGCAATTATCGCAGTACACGCTGGCACTTCCCGGCGTTAGCCCCGGAGTCGTATCCCAATCAAATTGATCGCCAAAACGCTTGATGGCAATCGGCATCAAGCCGCCGGCTCGGTTGCAGCCGGCCCGGGCCCTAGCCCCAACCTGGAGCGTGTCACGCCCCACAATTTGGGCAAAATAGGTACCAACGTCGCTCCAGGCCAGGGCTACTCGCACATCACAGCGATTTGCAATCTCGATACCCATGGTCAAGTTTAATCCTAACCCGGTGTTGGTGGCCGGCGGGGTAGGGCTGTTATTTTTAGAATACCATTCAATGCGTCCCTCGTTTGCCGCAATACTATCCATGGCCGCTTGATACGCTTCAGCCTCGCTCTTGTTTTGGGAGAGGGCAACCGCGGCGGTTAGAGCCGCGGCATCGGCTATATTTTGCAGCTGGCGGCGGCGCAAATAGATATTCGTGCCGTCAATGGCCAGGGCCGCCATAGCTAAGAACACAAAAGCTAATAACAATACCATGATGACAATTGATTGCCCTTGCTCATTGGTTGGAAGTAGGATTCGAAGTTTAGTCATCGTAATTCTGGAAGGTGTTCTGTAATTATTTGTCAAAATGCATGACGACGCTGTGCTGGACGGGTAGTACCGCAGGAAACATCGGTACAAAGTTAGAAATAAATGGTGAGGAATGGTTGTAGGTTACCGTTACGGTGATAGGCGTGCCCACGAGCGGGGGGTTCAAACCGGACCACTGAACACCGACGCTGGTGTTGCCCCCATTCATATTGAGGGCCTGGGCTTCAGACAATACGGTAGACTCGACCACCGTGGATAAACTAGCGCAGTTATTGTTAAGCCGACATAATGAAGCGTACCGAGCTCCTTCACGGGTGGCATTCGCTACCTGCACATGTGAGAACAGTAAGAAGCCCACCTCGGCAATACCTAAAAAGATGATCAAAATTACCGGTAGGACAAGCGCAATTTCAACCAGGGATTGTCCGCGTTCGCGGTAGAGTTGCTGTTTTCCGAGTCGCAATTTTATTTTCATGGTCCAGCACCCGATATAACCGAGCTAGGCTCGATTCTCATACTTGCCTGAGCTCGTAGGTCGATGCTGCCCCCCAGCGCACCAAACAAATAGGGGTGAGTGTGAACGAGCGTGATCGTCATTGCGTCAGTAGCCCGCAGCGGATCAGGTATGGGTGCGTTCGACGGTCCATAAGCAATTTGACAAGTCGTGTCAGCGTTCGTACCACTGCAGTCGGGCGGCGGCGCGATCAAAGGGCCAACCGTGCTGCGCGCTGTACTAAGCACGGCAGCACTCCGCCCTGCATCGGGCAAAGCTGTCGATCCACCCGGATCGCCCACGTACATATAGATAGAGCCTGTCCTGGCCGCTTCACGAGCGGCGTTGGTCAAAGCCACATATTGGTAAAGCATCACACTTGCTTCGATAACCACAAACGTAAGCGGGACAATGATGAAAGCCGTGACCAGCGCGAATTCCACGATACTTTGTCCTTCTTCTCGTTTGAGATTAGACTGCTGCCAGCGACTCTGGATGAATACCATATTGAACCAAATTCTCCACTCAGGACAAGGGCTGCTCTAAGCCGCGAAAATCCTTAAAAACAACCGTGATTGACAAACACGCTCATAATATCAGACAATAGTTTGATCAAGGTTTGAAAAGCTACTAATTGGAGAATTTCTTAAAAATTTTAACATTCTTAATCTCATCAACATATAGTTCCGTCTATGAAAGTAACCGTTATATA
>JBFGLD010001155.1:0-2604 GCA_041576335.1 Anaerolineae bacterium
ACGAAATGACCAATGCGCGCCTTAGCCATAACCGGAATGGAAACTGTTTTTATAATTTCCTCAATCATCCCCGGATCGCTCATTCGCGCCACGCCGCCATTGGCGCGAATGTCGGCGGGCACGCGCTCCAGGGCCATTACGGCGCAGGCACCGGCATCTTCAGCGATTTTGGCTTGCTCAGGGTTGACAACATCCATAATAACGCCTCCCTTGAGCATTTGCGCCAGACCGGCTTTGATACGCCACGTTCCACTCTCTGCACCCCCGCTTAAATTTAGATCTTTTGTTTGATTGCCATTTTGTGCTGCCATCTTTTTTCTCCTATTTTTCTACTGTTAAGCCACCTTAATTTTGGCGACCTGATGGTTGGGATGAACCTCAATCACTTTTTTGTATATTTCTTGAGCCTCTTGCGCCTGGCCCTGCTGCTCGAGCATCGCTGCCTCCACACAAGCTTCATCAGGCTTCATTGCTTCCGGGGTCATCTTGCTACCCAGCATGTAGCAGAAAGCTTTATAGCCAATTTTGGGTCCATCTTTCCCAACCAAGGTTCGAATCGACTCGATAGTTTGAGCCTCGTTGATCAGCTTTTCTACACGCTTTAATTCAAGATACGGTGCCACGGGCGAATATGGTTTCTTTGGCATAATTTTTCCCTCCGGCCAAGAATCTTTATGACTATTATCCTGCTGCGCAACTTATAGAAGCGGCATTTCCCGTCATACATGATTTCAGTTTTGAACTCCCAGCAAGCTGCGCATCTTCTCGAGTGACAAATTGCCGCCGCTCAATACCAAAACTACCTTCTTCCCTGCCAGCTTATTCTTTAATCGTAAAGCGCCCGCCAGTGAGGCTGCGCCGGCGCCTTCAGCCAAATTGTGGGTATGTTCTAACAGCAGCAGAATGGCTGCTCTTAGCTCCTCATCATCAACCAGCACGAAGTCGTCCAGATATTTACGCATAATACGCTGGGTATTTTTGAAGGGAACGCGGGTAGCCAACCCCTCAGCAAAGGTGTTCATCTCTGCCGTCACGAGTTTACCTGATTTCCAACTCAACTGCATCGCCGGTGCCTGGGCTGACTGCACGGCAATTACTTCAATATGGGGGTTAATGGTTTTGGCCACGATACTCACGCCGCAGGCCCCGCTACCGGCACCGACGGGGACAATAATCGTCTCAATGTCGGGTAAATCTTCAACAATTTCCAGGGCATAGGTGCCGACGCCACTTATGAGCAACTCCTCGGTGGGGCCGACAAACCGACCCTGTTGGGCTTCTGCCTGGCCCATCACCCACTCCCGAGCCGCATCAAAATCAGTGCCATAAGAAACGACGTCTGCCCCTAAGTCACGCATCGCAGCTATTTTGCCGGGGTTCGCCCTCTCAGGTACTGCAATCGTCGCTTTGATCCCATGGACTTTGGCTGCAAAGGCGATACTCTGGCCATGGTTACCGGTAGAAGCCGTAAAAAGACCTGCCGCACGTTCTGCAGTCGTCAAGTTGGCGGCCAGATTTAACCCTCCCCGAACTTTGAAGGCGCCAACAGGCTGATGGTTCTCGTGTTTGACCCACACCTCCGCCCCAATCAGGTCACTTAGACCGGCATAATAATAGAGCGGTGTAGGCTTCAAGTAGCGATACACGTTGGGGCGGGCAGCAACAATATCCTTTAAGGATGGCATTGGATCGGATGTCATTAAATCTGCCTTTCTGTCATTTATTATTGCAGATATGGCTTCTGCCACAGCATTAGGGTCACACCGGCCAGCATGAGCAATCCCCCAGCAAATTGGCGGAGGCTGATGAAGGTCCCAAATAAGGCAAAACTATAGAGAGCCACGAATAACGGCTGCAAGGCTCGAATAACCGTTGCCTTTGTAAGATCCAGATAAATGAGTGATTTATAAAACAACAAGTAACTTAAGTATGGTCCAAAAAAGGCACCGCCAATAATCCAAACCCAGGTTGTCAGGTCAGGCCAGGTCAGGTGCCCGGCAACCAAGGCGATAAAACCAAGCATCAAGCCCATCAGCAAGGTGCGGGCAATCGACAGCACCGAGGGAGGCACGGCAATGACATTCTTTTTGGCCACCAAGTTGCTAAACGCTAGAAAAAGGTTCGACGTTAATAATATTAGTAGCATCAACCAGACAACCGTTCCCTCCCGAAAGGTCATCAGCGCGGTGCCCGCAATGCCGATGATGACGCCCAGCCACTGGTAGGAGCGCATCCGTTCTCCTAGCAGCAGAGCCCCCAACAAAACGCCGTAAACCGTTTCGCTCCGGCTAAAGAAGGCAGCCAAGGTCGGATCCCCCAAATTAATCCCGGTAAAAAGTAATAAATTAGCCGTACCATTCAAAAAGCCCAGAAGCAAAATAGGGCGAATCGACCTGCCAAGACCGTGAGGAAGCCTTGAACCGTGGCGGGCAAGATAAATGCCGATGCCCCACAGCGACGCTGCCCCAAACCAAATTGGGGTAAAGGCCAGCGGTGATAAGGTTTGCATCGCCTGTTTACTGGCAATAAACGTCACAGAAATACAGGCTGCTGAAACGAAGGCTAACAAGGCTCCCTTCAACGGAGCGGATACCCGGATTGGCC
>JBFGLD010001156.1:0-2602 GCA_041576335.1 Anaerolineae bacterium
AGGCGGATTCCCACCGCTGCATTGGCCGGGTCAAGTTAGAAGGCGGAGATTACAGGGTCTACCGCAGCTGGACAGACCTGGTGGGTCATCTCCGCCGAGAAGGCGGCCAATATCGAGTCTACGGGTCGCGGACCGGCCCGGTTGGGTCGGTAGAGTTGGAACGTACGATCCATGTGATCCCTCTTCTGCTAAGTGGCGGTGCGGCGCTGCTGTTGCTTTGGTAGCATTGACTATTTTCCGGTTACCCTGGCCTAGCTATACCAAACTAAACATAAATGACGGACGACGTTACCCAGAATTTGGAGAAGTAAAATGATAAGCGGTAATAATTCAAGACGACTGGTTGAACTGGCATTTGACTACGTTTCAGCCGAATCAGAGCAACAGGTGGCCCAAATCCGTGACCAGGCGGCCAGGCTGGCCGTAGAAACAACCACGTTCAAGGTGTGGCTTGAATTGACTGATTATATCAAGGCATGGAACAATAACCACGAGCATAAGTATTCAATGGGCCGGGGCAGCGCCCTGCAGTTTTTCTTAACCAGGCAGGCTGAATTGAAGCCATCGCCAACAAGCATCCATGAGTAAAATAACAATTGATCCGGTTTCAGTAACACCTAAGCAAAAACGAACGAAACAGATATCCCAAATTAGAGAGTTAAATTGACGAAATTTCAAAAAAACAGATTTATGTTGATACTGCTGCCAAACCGGACCAAAGAACAAGGCCGGCCCGTGGCAGAGGAGTTGGTTAATGACCGACCCAGATAGCCAAGTCGACAGTAGCGATGTGGCCATGTTCATTGATTGGGAAAATATGCATGGCGCCATTCGCGGCAAAGCCAATATCTCTGCCCTGCGAGAGGTAGCTGAGAGCTACGGGCGGCTGGTGTTGGCCAAAGCCTATGCCGATTGGCGTGAGCATCGCTTTCAACAGGACTCCCTGGTCCTGTATAAAATTGGCGTTGAGCCCATTTACGTGCCCCATGCTCCGGCAGGAGGCAAAAACAATGTTGACGTTAAATTGGCGACCGATTGCATTGACTTTGCCCACCGTTACCCCAACATTGGGATCTGTATCCTGGTCACCGGGGATGGCGATTTTATCCACGTGGCTACGGCGTTACGTCCGCTCGGCAAAAAAGTGGTGGTGATCGCCCAATCCAACAACGCCTCCAGTCGTTTTGGCGACCTGGTTGACACCCTCCTGATCTATGAGCAGGATGTCAATCCCGTTCCCGATCCCCTCCTGGCCAGCCTGCCTGAAGCCAAGCAGGTGAAGCAACCAACGTCGCTAGATGAGATCTACCAAACAATTGTCGAGGCTTTGCATCAGGAGGAAGGTGCGCCCATACTCCTGGCCAGTGTCAAGCAAAAACTCATTCGAGCTTATGGAGGCTTTGATCAAAATGAGTACGGATTTGTAAAGTTCAAGGCCATGATTGAAGCCGGGGTCCAGGCGGGCTATTTTGCGGTCAATACGGCGGGTCTGCGCGATTGGCTCACGTTGCCCCGGAAGGATACGCAGACAGCCGGTACCGAGCTGCCCGACGATATCGATTTACTCTTTCAAGAGATTGTGACCATGATTGAGGCGTCAACCCAATCCAAAATCCTGCTGACCTCTGTTAAACAGACACTCATTAAAAGATACGGTGGTTTCGATGAATCGGTGTATGGGTACAATCGCCTCAAGGAACTGATGCAGGAGGGCGAACGCCTGGGGTATTTTACTATTGGCCGAAATGATAAAGAGATTGATTACGTATCTTTAGAACGGAAAAGAACCAACAAAAGCTAAACGGCTAATTTTTTGAGATGAGGACCGCCGCCGCTTGAAAGCTGGTTAAAGATGAATTTAAAGACCAACGCCGAGATTATCCGTTACGTCATTGAGAACAGGCTAATCGAGTAACGCCCTCCCCGCTTGGCAGCTCCCTTATCCCTCCTATTCCTGCTATTTGTAAGGCAACTACCTACAAGCAAATCAGTCAAAACCCTACCCCAAAATCAGATTTCCGCTGATGGTTTTTAGCACTCAGATCGGTTATCCTTATTTTATGGTGGAGATAAACCATAAGGGTCAATCGGCAAGCCCTCGCCTCCCGAGAACGGGTAAGGTCGTGGGGATGAATGCTGCCAATGAATAAAGGGGGGTAAAACAAACCATACATACTACCTTGAGTTTTTAAGGTAAAGCCCAGGTTCCCATTGATGGTAGGAGAGGTCCTAAGCGAATCGTCGTACAAACACGGCTAATCCGTGTTCTTAAACTAAAGGAGAAATAAAATGAACTTTATGATCTGGCTTATCGTTGGAGCTATCGTCGGCTGGGTGGCCACTTCCCTCATGGGACAGCGAAACGGTCTCCTGATGAATATCATCGTCGGCATCGTTGGCGCGTTCGTAGCGGGTTACCTGCTGACCCCTTATTTTGGGATCAGCACAATCAACCAGAGCAACTTCAGTCTGCCGGCTATACTGGTATCTTTAGGGGGGGCAGTCATCTTGCTATTTGTTGTCAGTCTCTTCACCCGGCGGGGTGGGTTACGCTTCCGTTAATGGTCTTTTGATCTGTCCGCCAATAGGGGACCGGGCGTCC
>JBFGLD010001157.1:0-2599 GCA_041576335.1 Anaerolineae bacterium
GCCAGGAACTATATTATTACTTAAGGAGGAAACGCCCATAAGACAACTCGCAAATTGTTACAGCAACACAGGAAGAACATATTCAACTTATTAGTGGAGACAATCATGAAACATCAAAAATCCATTTTAATCGCTGTTCTGGTATTACTTATCACCGTTTTGCCAGCTAGCGTGCTGGCTCAAGGCGGGGGAGAAGATTATGTTGTTCAAGCGGGTGATACCCTCTCGAAAATAGCCGAAGCCAGGTACGGTGACCTTCAAGCGTTCCCGGCCATTGTTGAGGTGACCAATCAAAAAGCTGCGGAAGATGACAGCTACACCCCCATCACCAACCCTGGCGCGATTAAAGTTGGGCAAAAAATTTATATTCCCTCTTCTGAAGAGGCCGAGGCAGTTTTAGAGCGTAATGTGTCGACTGTACCGGCTATACCAGATGTGACACCGCTTCCAGCCACGGCTTTTGGCCCCTCCATTGACCCGGCCAAAGGTTACCTGGTTGAAGAGGTCAGTGATGGCCTCTACTGGATTGGCGACGGGGGCTACAACATGATTTTCCTCACGACGGGTGAAGGCGTTATCGTGGTTGATGCTCCACCATCGATTGGTGAAAACATCTTTAAGGCCATTGCTGAGGTGACGAATGAGCCCGTCACTCATCTGATTTACAGCCACCACCACGGCGACCATATCGGTGCAGCGGCGCTATTTTCGGACGACGTCACGGTAATCGCACATGAAGAGACCCTGGCTCTACTCGAGAGGGACACGCCGTGTCTACAGTGTTTCGGACCGCGCCCGCTGCCCTCCGTCACCTTTGCCGATAGCTTCAGGCTGGAGGTTGGCAGTCAGGTGCTGGAACTCGAATATCGAGGGGTGAATCATTCACCAGGCAACATTTTCATCTATGCTCCCAAGCAAAAGGTATTGATGTTGGTTGATGTCATCAATCCCGGCTGGGCTCCTTTCCGAGGTCTGGCGCTTGCCGAGAGTACTCCGGGCTACATTCAGGCCCATGTTGACGCCCTGAGCTTCGACTTCGACACCTTTGTCGGTGGTCACCTTTCCCGTCTGGGCACCCGTGCCGACGTCGAGACTAATCTTGAATACGTTCTGGATGTTCAGGACAATATGTTAGAGGCAATGCAAACGGTCGATATGAACGCTATATTTAGCACGCTGGGACCCCAGATTGGCTTTGAGCATATCTATGAATTGTTTGCCGCGTGGCACGGTGAACTCAGCCGAGTTTGTGCTGAGGCAATAATCGCTAAATGGGATGGTCGTCTTGGTGATGTCGCCATCTACGCGCCCAGTCATTGTGAGAAATTAGGGGATAGTTTAGGGATTGATTAAATCACAATTGGGAAATGAAATGATACTCACGAATTTGGATTTACTTGTAGGAGAGAAAAATGAGTGACCATTGAACAAAACAGAATATGCCTGATCTAACAGGTAAAGTAGCTATTGTTACAGGGGCTAACAGCGGCATCGGCTACGAGACGGCCAAAGGACTCGCCGAAAAGGGAGCACACGTCGTGCTGGCCTGCCGAAATATTGAGAAGGCTACCATCGCAGCGAATAGCATTCGTGGCGACGTAAGAGATGCGAGACTGGAGATCATTCGGCTTGATCTGGCAGATTTGACCTCGGTACAAGAATTTGCTGAAACCTTTCAGCTGAATCATGACAGGCTGGATATCTTGGTGAACAACGCTGGTGTCATGACGCCCCCATTCACCAAGACCAAGGATGGCTTTGAACTCCAATTTGGGGCCAATCACCTGGGTCATTTTGCCCTCACCGGCCATTTGCTCAATACGATTTTGTCAACCTCTGGAGCGCGAATTGTTAATGTTAGCAGCATTAACCATCGGATGGGCAGCGGTACGATAGCGTTTGATAACTTGAATGCAGAAAAAGGATACAAAGCATCCGCAGCCTATGCCCAAAGCAAGCTGGCGAACCTGCTGTTCACATTGGCCCTAAATCAACACTTTAGCGAATTCGACGCCGATGCGATAGCGGTCGCTTCGCATCCAGGTTGGACCGTGACGGGCTTGACCAGAGGATTGATACACGGCATAACCCGCATATTTGCACAGTCGTCTGCAATGGGCGCCCTACCGAGCCTGTATGCTGCTTCAGCCCCGGACGTGGAACCAAATGACTATTACGGGCCAAGCCGGCTAAAGGAGACGCGCGGTTATCCCAAGAAAGTCGACAAGAGTGATGCGGCCAAGGATCCTCAACTGGCAGAACAGCTTTGGCAGGTGTCTGAGGAAATGACGGCCGTTCACTACGATTGGAAGCTTACGAACTCCCCGGTAGCAGTCTGAAGCACAAGCTAATGTTCATTTTATTCAAAAGGAGATAAAAATGAAAAGAGAAGATTTCCCAGCCCCAGACGATGGATTTGTTGTAACCCATTTTTTAACTGTTGCAGATATTCAGCGGTCTGTTAGGTTTTACTCAGATGTCCTGGGCGGAGAAACGCTCATGGACAGCGGTCTTGGCATCGTGAAGCTCGCAAATACCTGGATCATTGTTAATGTAGGCGGTGGTCCGACTGATGACAAGCCCGACGTCTATCTTACCC
>JBFGLD010001158.1:0-2596 GCA_041576335.1 Anaerolineae bacterium
CGGTGCTGGTGGCCGAGGCGCGGTTGTCTGCAGCCAAGGCCGGCCCGAGATCGGAAGAGCTGGCCATTGCCAAAGCCCAGGTGCAAAGGGCCGAGGCCGCCCTGGGCCGCATCGATGTACAATTGGATAAGCTAAGGCTCCGCGCGCCCCGTAGTGGGGTCGTCTTGGCCCGACCGGCCAATCCGGGTGAACTGGCCGTGCCCGGCAAGACCTTACTGGAACTGGGTGATTTAGATCAGGTTACCCTACGGGTTTTTATTCCTGAAACGCAAATTGGCCGCGTGGGTTTGGGCCAGCCGGCGCAGATCCGGGTGGACGCGTATCCCGGCGAAATCTTTACCGGTCAGGTTACCTTCATAGCCCAGGAGGCCGAGTTCACGCCTCAGAGTGTGCAGACCAGGGAAGAGCGGGTGAAACTGGTCTTTGCCGTCAAAATTAGCCTGGACAATCGCGATCACCGGCTCAAGCCCGGCATGCCGGCTACGGCTGAGATATTGGTCAACGTGCCTGTGGAATTAGCGGCCACGCCGACGCCGCAGCAGGAGCCGTCGCCTGCGCCGACGGCCGTAGCCACGCCTGTGCCGCTGCCAACGGCCAGGCCGACCGCGACCGCCCCGCCAACACCGGTCGAAACTGAGCCGGCCATCACCGCCGAAGTCATCACCTGGGGGTTGAACGTGCGCAGCGGACCCGGCATGGAATTCCCGGTCATTGCCCGCCTGGCCCAGGGCGGGGTCGTGCCCGTTATCGAGGCTGAGTCAAACATAAACTGGGTCGAGGTGCAGTTAGCCGATGGCGGCAGCGGCTGGATTTCAAGCAATCCGGCCTATGTAAAGATTACCGGCCTGGTTGGGCGCTAGCCGGTCCGGTTCTGTAATAGATTGGATTTGACCGTCAGCAGGATCGGCCCCAAGGCGGTCAAGAAAGCTAGCTTCCGCACAGTCCGTTTAGAGGTATCCGGCCCGGTTTCCAACAGGGTCAGCCCCCGGATCAAATATTCAACAGCTTCAGTGTTAGCCGCGAGTCGAGCTGCCCGCGTTCCGGCCTGGTAGAGATAGGTGATGGCTCTGCTTACCAGTCCGGCTGCTTGAAAATGCCAGGCTAGTTGAACGGCCACCTCTTCGGCTTGAGCGCCATATAGGGCTTCCAGAGCCTGCCCCACAGCTTCGTGCAGAAGGGGCCGCTCGGCTTCTGGCAGATGAGTGTAGAGATATTTCTGGGTCAGCACGTGGCGAAAGCGATAACGGGTCAGGTGGCAGTTATCTAAGCGGATGAGCCGCATTGCGGGCCTTCCTGGTTGGGCCGGTTGTGGCCGAAGCGAAAAATGACCCGACCTTGAGCAATGTCAGCCTGAAGCAGTTCGATGTGATGAAGGCGCATACTGCCATGACCCGTGGCCCTGTTCGGGAAGAAATGCGAGTCTAAATCAGTGAATTGAGATAAATACTGTTGGCCGCCCTGACCTTCCCCTTGTCAAAGGGGTATCTTCGGAATTGTCGGGTTTTGAAATCAAAGTTGATAAACAATATTACACCGGGCGCACTTACAGGTGTGTGGACACACTTCCACACACCTGCTTTGTTTTTAGGGTCGATTTTACCCCGGATGCTGCAGAACCCAACTGCCAGGGCTCGCTGGAATATGGTTCACCTAAAATACGGTAGTGCTGCCCCAAAAGTACGGTAATTCAACGGATGTTCGCGTTCCTAGCTGCCGATATAATGGACTTATAAATAATGGCACACTCGGAAGGAGCCCAAAAATGAACGCTACCGTGAATATCAAACAGACTGTTCAAAACCGGCTGGTGCGAAAATACCGGCAGCGAGCCTTCCGTCAGGCCGTAACCCGCGCCTATGCCAGCTTTGCCCGGCAATATCCGGAGTGGGCCGCTTCCCTCTTAGACGAGCATTTCCTGACTCACAACGCCGCGCCATTGTTGCTGCGGGTCGGGCAAGGCCTTGCTTCGTCCACAGCATTTGCGCTGGCCCATGTCTGGAGTCAACAGCTGAGGTGGTACGACGAGGAAACACGGCAAAAGCTTGTTGCCGAGCTGACGCCAATTGTGGCCGATTTCCTGCGCTTGCTCGAAGCGGAACTTCACGTCCGGGAGACCTTTGGCCAGTTAATCCCACAGCCGGCCCAAGGTTGTTAATAAGATACATCACCTGCCTGAAGCAAAGGGGGGAACTATTATGACCAATATTTCAGCGATGTATGAGCTAGGAACCCAACCCCGGTATGGTCAACCCGACCGAAACGGCCAAGCAATGGCGGCAGCACGGAGACTATACCGGCAAACCTGCAGCCGAAGTTGGTTGGACAAAGTGCGGTCGGCTCTGAGTGGACCTCCTCGCCGTTTGCTGGACTTGGGCCAGGTTCACGCCAACTGCAGGGGACTCGGTCATCGCCGCCTTGGCACCCACATGGTGCCGATTAGCCAGGTTCGAGGCAGCACCAATGGCGGTCGCTGCCGAGATTTTGACGCCGACTTTCGCCCACTTAAGAGCCATAACGAGGCGCGTTGGCTTGGTGTGGCTAGCGCCTGGCAACAGGGGGTTAAGCTGCCGCCGATAGCACTGGTTCAAGTGGGAAG
>JBFGLD010001159.1:0-2593 GCA_041576335.1 Anaerolineae bacterium
TATTCAACAGCCTCCTTTGGCTGAATATTCAGAGCGATTCTATCTGCTGCGATAGTCAGAAATCGTAATCTTGTTACATATGGCAGCTCACGCCTCGACCCGGACTACGAGCGTCGAAACAAGACGAAAACGACCAAGCAATTTGCGGGGAACAGGTCCGGTTCAATAAACCGTGTCGATTGATAACATAACTTTCAACCGGTCCCATATTAACATGTCGCGCAAAATATCACAAACTGCAGCGATTACCGGGGAATGACATCATCTTGGTGTATTGGCGTTTTTTGGCTTATTGGTCGCTACAAAACAGGGATACTGGTCCAGTTTGGACTAAGTTGACGGACTTTGAAATAACCCTAGGTAACGAGGCGCTTCTACTTGACCGGTTTAAAAACAACCATGACATATTCGTGCTTAAAAATATAATAGCCTCCGGCCAGAGAGCGCCACCAGTTGGTGCCCATCGCCGCCGGCCCGGTTGGGAAAATAAATACCACAGGCTGTCGGTCAGGATGTCGTCATAATCACGCCAGCGATTGAGGTCGAGGTCGCTCCAAGGTTTTTGTTTGGCCGGCTTTTCAGAGTTTGCCATAATATATTGATTATAGTGCGAGAAGGATGATCGAAAAAGTTCCGGACTTCAATCTTTTATTCATACAACTCAACTAAACCGTTACAATAGAACTATTTATTTATGGCGCATTATACCGTAGAATCAGTAGGGGGGAATTATAGCTATTCTGATCACAGCAAAAGAGAACCTGGCTAAACCATAACCATGGACACCATGGGTGTTTTAGGAATTACGAATGAGACCAACAAAACAGCAATCTGCTCAATCAGCGGTGTTCCTTTCACAAGCCCGGCGGCGGCTGATGATACCACTGGGAATAACGTTACTTATCACGATCTTGGTTTCCGGCGCGAGCCTATATTACGCACTTTCGCCGACGCAGTGGCAGCCCTGGCTTCTGTTTGGTGGCAGCATGGCTGCAGGAACCATCGCCGCGATTTGGGTGACAAACCGAGCTCTGCAGCAGTACATTCGACCCTTTGAGGACTCTAGAGTCGATCCGGATTCACCCGCGTCCGATCTCGCGTTCGAAGGTGAGGGCGAAGACACCCAGGTTTTAGCCGAGCCTGAAAATCTGCCGGGGTCCGAGCGGCCAATAACGAAGCTGGCGGCCCTGAAAACAAAGTTTGACGACCGATCACCGGCTCACTTTGAAGGAATCGCCATCCATGACAAGATCAATATTTTAGAGGCAGATCAGGCCCTGGCGACCGTGTTTGGCTATGACCTTAGGGATTTGACCGGCATGACTCTTTTGGACTTGCTGGCTGAAGAGGCACGGGGGGTCGTCTTAAAAAATATCCTGCAAGATTCCGGAAAGCCTTTCCAATCGACCGGGCTTAGAAAGGACGGCGCAACGTTTCCCCTGGAAATCCTTAGCCAAGCTATCGCCGGCCAGGGACAAATCGTCAGAGTCATGGGCATTCGGGAAATCGCCGAGCGCGACCTGGTCGAGGCCGGGGCAGACATTCAGACGTCGAAAAACGATTTAAAGTCGTCGCTTGACACCGGAACCCTTGAATTGAAATCGGCCAACGAGCAGTTGCAGACCGAACTTAACGAACTTCGCCAGGCTGAGGCCGAGCTGACCGAGCGCAACCGCGAGCTGACCATTCTACAATCCGCGGCGGTAACCATCACGTCCAGCTTGGATCTGCGCTACGTTTTGGATACGGTCACGCAAGAAATGGTCAAACTGCTGGGGGTTGAAAGTTGTGCCATCTCGCAGTGGAACCGAGCAGACAACACGATTTTTAGAATGGCCAAATACGACTCAAGAGGCTGGTGGAACCCTGAATTGCTAACCGAGGTTCGGCCCTTAGCCCAATACCCGGTGACCAGAGGCGTACTGACCGAACAAATTCCCGAACAGATGACTGTGAGCCAAGCCTATATCGACCCGGCTGAACTTGAGTATATGAAACAGGCCAAGATCAAGACGCGCATGATCCTGCCCATGCTTTATCAAAATCGTACTATTGGCTTGGTTGAGTTAGAAGATAGCCGGGTCGAGCGCACATTTACCTTCCAAGAAATTTCGTTGGTTAAGCTGTTGGCCAATCAAGCCGCCAGCGCTATTGAGAACGCCCGCCTCTACCACGAAATTCAGCAGCATGTGGCCGAGTTAACCACGCTCAACGAGATTAGCCACGCCATCACCTCCACCTTAGACTTGTATGAGATGTTAGCGATCATCAACGAGCAAATTAGCCAACTGTTAGGCGTTGCGGCAAACTCGGTAGCCCTCTATGACGAAGGCCGCCAGGAACTTTGGTTTGTGGCAGCCTCGGGCGAGGGTTCGGATTATATCCGGGGCAAACGATTACCGTTGGGCGAAGGCGTAGTCGGTTGGGTAATCCGGCACGGCGAGCCGGTCCACATCCCCGACGTATCGAACGATCCACGCTATTTCGGTGACTTTGACCAGGACACCAACTTCGCGACGCGCTCAATTTTATGCGTCCCTCTGCAGACCAAAGGGAGAGTTATCGGGGCAATCGAGGCTATGAACAAAGCGGA
>JBFGLD010001160.1:0-2590 GCA_041576335.1 Anaerolineae bacterium
AACGTTCATACCCACTTGCGCGTGCCCGGGGGTCAGCACAAAGAGAATTTTGCCACCGGCACAGCTGCGGCGCCGGCCGGTGGCTTAACCACAATTTTGGCTATGCCAAACACCAGCCCGCCGTTGAGCACTCAAGAGATCATGCAGGCAACGAGGCAAAGAGCCCAACCCGCCATCTATTGCGACGTTGGGTTTTTTGCTGGAGCCGGCCCGGAGCGGGTCGGCCAGTTGGCGCATTTGTCCTCGGGTGCCGTCGCCCTCAAGATTTATCTCAACGACACGTTTGGCCCGCTGCGGGGTGAGCTCGCCTATGATGCCTCGCGGGCCGGCGGGCCGGATAGCATTACGGCCAAACCGGGCAGCGGGCAAATTTTGCCGTTTAACAGGCTGCAGATCGTGCTCCACGTGTCAAGAGGCCTTTACGGATATAGTGAAACACCTTAGGAGAAGCCGCGGTGGCCAACAAAAACTTTGTTGAAAAAATAATGGGTGCTATTGAGCGTAATAATTCGCTTCTCTGCGTTGGATTAGACCCCAATCCCCATATGTTTCCCACCCATCATCCGCAAAACGTCGATACCGCGGGCCTGGTAGCCTGGGGCACAGCCATAATTGAGCAAACCGCCGACCTGGTCTGTTGTTACAAACCCAATTTTGCCTTTTACGAGCAGTACGGACCGGCCGGCCTTGAAGCCCTACGCCAAACCATCGCCACGGTGCCGCCCGACATTCCGGTTCTGCTCGATGCGAAACGGAGCGATATTGGCAGTACGGCCGCAGCTTATGCACGGGCCGCATTTGAGGTGTGGCAAGCCGACGCCGTCACCGTTAATCCATACCTGGGACAAGATAGTGTTGCGCCTTTTATAGCATATCCGGGCAAAATGACATTCATTTTGTGCTATACCTCCAACCCCTCTGCCAAAACGATCCAGGAATTTGGTTCGAACGACACGCCGTTGTTTGCTCATATTGCCCGTCAGGGACAACGCTGGGGATCTTCTGAGCAGGTTGGATTTGTAGTTGGCGCGACCCAGCCGCAGGCGCTGGCCCGGGTTCGCCACCAATTGACTTCGGAGCGAACCTACTGGGTTTTGGCGCCCGGCATCGGTGCGCAGGGGGGAGATTTAAGTTCTGCGTTACGGCTGGGGCTGGACAACTCGGGCAGCGGGCTCATCATTCCGGTTTCCCGCAGTATCATTTATGCGGCGTCGCCGCGGGCTGCCGCGACGGCTTTTCGTAATGAGATTAATCAGGCCAAACACAATTTTGAAGCAGCGGGATCAGCCGCAAAAACTGGCCTGGCGAATGATGATACTGACCTTATCTTGCAGCTTCAGCACTTTGGCTGCATCCAGTTTGGCAATTTCACGCTGGCCTCCGGGCAATCTTCGCCCATCTACATCGACCTGCGCCGCCTGATGGCCGAGCCGTCCCTATTAAAACGTGTGGCCCAAGCGTATGCAATTCGGTTAGGGCCGCTCTCATTCGACCATTTGGCCGCGGTGCCCTACACTGCCTTGACCATCGGCACAGCCGTCGCGCTGACCACCGGCAGCTCGCTCATTTATCCGCGCATAGAGGCCAAAACATACGGCGCCGGCCAGCGCATCGAGGGCATTTTCGCTGCGGGTGAGCGGGCCGTGATCATCGAAGATTTGGTTACCAGTGGCAGTAGCATGCTAAAGACCAGCGCTGCTTTGGCTGCAGCCGGGCTGCGGGTATCCGACGTTATCGTGTTGATCGACCGTGAGCAGGGCGGGGCCGAAGCGTTGGCTGCGGCCGGCTGCCGGCTTCACGCCGTTTTTCGACTATCTGAAGTTATGGAGGTGCTGCGCACAGCCGGTCGGATTTCGCCGGAACAAGTTACTCAAGTTCGAAACTATTTGGCCCGGCCCTGAGTTATTTTTCTAAGCTTTATCGGAAATGGGCGGCCGGATATTAGCCATCGAAAGTAGTTATTATTATCTAATATAAAGGAGTAACCATTGTGCTAACAAAAACCTTAGAACCACTCTTTTACTATGATGACGTGGCCGAGGTACCTCGTCTCAGCAATGGCCTAACCGATCAAGATATTATCTCTGTGTCACAGTTTGACCGGACCAAGCTGGGCTATGTGTTTAGCCGGGCCCGTGAGATGCGAGAGATGGCGGACCGGGTGGGATCGACCAATTTGCTTACGGGCCACGTCCTAGCCTGTCTCTTCTACGAGCCCAGCACGCGCACAAGTGCTTCTTTTATTGCGGCTATGGAACGATTAGGCGGCAGCGTTATCCCCATTACGCAGGGGGTCCAATTTAGCTCGGTCAGTAAAGGCGAGACGTTGGCTGATACTGTCCGCACCCTGGAGCAGTACGCCGACGTCATCGTTCTCCGCCATCCAGAAATTGGTTCGGCCCAGTTAGCTGCCGATTACGCCCAGGTTCCGGTTATAAACGCCGGGGATGGGGCTGGCGAGCATCCGACCCAAGCGCTGCTTGATCTTTTCACCATCCACGAAGAGTTGGGCCGGATCGATGGCCTTAATATTGCCATGGTCGGCGACTTGAGGCATGGGCGCACGGTCCATTCATTGACCCGCTTGCTG
>JBFGLD010001161.1:0-2590 GCA_041576335.1 Anaerolineae bacterium
CAACCCAGGCGGCAATACCCTGGCCGGTGCGGCTGGATACCACAAACAGCGGCACGTTTGGATTTACCATCTCCAGGCCGCGCTGGAAGAAAGCGACATCAAATTCAAACACGTCCAGCAGGTCGGCCTTGTTTAGAATGACCACATCCGCCGCGGCGAACATAGCGGGGTATTTATACGGCTTATCGTGCCCTTCAGGTGTACTGGCCACCACCACGTTTACGTCTGCACCCAGCGAAAAATTTGAGGGGCAGACGAGGTTGCCGACGTTTTCGATGAACAGCAGGTCGATTTCGGCCAGCGGCAAATGGGGCAGCGAATTTTGGATCATCGGCGCATCGAGGTGGCAGTTGCCGCCGGTATTGATTTGCACCACGGGCACGCCGCGTTCAGAAATCGTATCCGCATCAATGGTGGAGGCCAGGTCGCCTTCGATAACTCCCGGCCGCAGCCGGCCACCCAACTGGTCGATGGTGACCAGCAGAAAGGTGGTTTTGCCAGCTCCCGGCGAGGCCATCAGATTAAGTACAAACACCATGTTTTTCTTAAACGTGGCTTTATTTTGCGCAGCAACCTGTTCGTTGCCGGTTAGAATTTGTTTAACCACCTGAATCTTCATCATCTACCTCAATACTTTCCACATAAAATTCCTGCCCGCCATTTACCTGCAAAAAAGGGCTGTGACAGTTAGGACAAAGAGGATCAAGGGGCGCCTTCGTCGGATACGTATGACGGCACTCCAAACAGGTGGCCGTGGCCGGCTCTCGCTGAAAACGGAGCGTTGCGCCTTCGGCTAACGTCTTCTGGCTGAGGATGTCAAAATAGAACTGAACCGAGTCGTCGATGATACTGGATAAGTCGCCGATGACGAGGTTGATTGTCGTAATGCGTTGGCCGCCGTGTTGCTGTGCCGCTTCGAGGGCAACCGATAAAATGCCCTGGGTCACAGGAAGTTCGTGCATTTAAAGTTGCTCGAGCATATAGGTAAAAGGATTATACATCGCCGGTTGCGAATATTTCAAATGTACCCGTTATCTCCAGCGCTGCCCACCGTCGACCGGTATCACCACCCCGGTAACAAAGTCTGCCTGAACCAGATAAAGCGCTGCCTCAGCGATGACTTCGGCCCCACCCAGCCGTTTTAGTAGAGTGCCCTGAATAAACCGATCCCGCTCGGCCTCGGTGTGCCCCTCTTCAAGCAGTGCCGGACCGGGCGCAATGGCATTGACCCGCACGTCCGGGGCCAGCGCTTTGGCCAGGCCGTATGTCATCTGCTCGACTCCGGCCTTGCTAATCAGGTAGGGTATATAACCCGACCAGGCCAGGTAAACCCCGGTGTCGGTAAAGTTGACAATTACACCGCCACCCGATTGGCGCATAGCCCGGCCCGCCCGCCGGGCACAAAAGAAGGGCCCCCTCAAGTTGGTATTAATGAGAGCATTCCACTGCGCTTCGGTCACGGTCCCCAGCGGGGTATGGTAAAAGAGGGCCGCATTGTTAATCAAAATATCAAGACGTCCCCAGGCCGAGAAGGCCTCGTCAACGATATTTTCTGCCGCACCCACGTCAGACAGATCGGCTTGGATCGTTACCGCCTTAACGCCTAGGTTCTGTATCTCGGCGGCTGTGGTCGCGGCCTCCCGAACTGAGGTGTGATAGTGAACCGCAACATTTGCGCCGGCGCCGGCTAGCTTCAAGGCTATGGCTTTACCAAGGCGTTTTGCCCCGCCGGTCACCAGCGCTGCTTTTCCCTTAAGTTCCATGGGTCTTCCTCGAAAATAGTGTTTCTAGACAGGCCCAATCTTGAAGATTGGGCCTGTCTCGTTTTCATCACTTGTGCCCCCTGTGCCTGTCAGGTACTGGGTATCGGTGATGTGCTAAGGTTCTTGACCACTCTTGTGAAAACAACATTTGTTGGGGTACCTCTTGTGCTTACTCAGGGCTCACAGTAGCAAGCACCCCGGCGGCAAGACCTGCCCCCACTTATAAAAATTGAATGATGGCAGTCACCTTTTCAGACAAAAGAGGTTACGAGTTTTGACCATGCCAAGTGACTATCACCTGGTTGGCAGCCACTTGATTTCTGACGGCTAAAGCAACGCGGCCCACCTAGGCAGGTGGGCCGTCTTATTTTGGGCATAGTTGGTCTTGGATGCAAATCCTATTTTGGGACCCGTCGCTGCCCTTACCCCTCAGCACCCTCGGCAAACGGGTGGCGCGCTTCAGCTTCTTGGGCCAGGACTTCATCAATGCTTGGCGTGCCTTTCATTGCTCGAGCAATGGCTGTTTTGGTTGCTTCGTAGTTCCAATCGTAAATTTTCTTAGTATCTTCCGCATCCCAATGAATAAAGACCCCGACGATAACACATAAGTCATCGACCTGATTTTTTGGGATGACCCCTGCTTTGACCGAGTCGACAACACCTCTTGCCACAGCGGCTTGAGCCGGACCGAACATCTGCACGGCCTGTTTTGCGCCCTTGATTGTAACTTTGTTGGTCATAATCGTGTCAGGCTTGGCCGGCAGATTCGGCGTGATCAGTGCCAGCAGCGATGTGAATCCATCGGTCTGGTTTACTAAAGATGCCGC
>JBFGLD010001162.1:0-2588 GCA_041576335.1 Anaerolineae bacterium
ATCTTTGCCAACCGAGTCGCAGAAATGTAGCAATTGTTGAAATAGAAAATTGGCAAAAGGCTCTTAATGTTGCTATAATAGGAGAACCGTTACGAAATCACGCTGAGTTTACGGGAACGAACTCAAACAATTTGATTTCAGACGGTTGTTTTTTTATATGGAAGGAGATATCTTGAAGCATGAGCCAATGGGCTTTGTTTTTCGCCTCTGTGCTATCCAATCGTCGGTTTAAACATATTTTATTCTTTTGTACCAAGGACGGTGGGCAGTTAATCCTACTGTTTGTCACTGCCTTACTTTTCGCTTTTCTATTTGCCGGCAATGATGTTACGGCTGAAATTCTATTTCAGTCGCCTCAATCTCCACCACCGGCCCAACAAGAAGCACCGCCGCCACAGCCCACTCCTGTGCCTCCTACTCCAGTCCCAACAGAACCGCCGCCACCTGAACCTACGGCGACGCAACCACCACCGGCCGCAGAAGGGTCTACTGAGGAACCTACGCCTCAGCCCGAAGCTACGCCATTACCTGAACCAACCGCAACGCCGGTTCCTCCTACCGAAGCAGCTCCGACTGAGGAACCGCCTTCCGCGGAATTAACAGATACCCAGCCGCCGTCGTCCAGCGAGGCACAGTCATCTACTGATTTGCCGACACGCGTTGAGGTGCGCCGGGGCGATGTTTCCCTTGATTTTGAGGGTGACACCGCACCCAGCTTTATTTTGGACCAAGCTGAATTAATCGATGCTGTTGCGGTGTCAGGAGCCTACATTTGGTTATGTTGTGGCGTGGGCCTGTTTTTGTTGGCGCCGCTCTTCTTTTTAATACTTTATGTCCGTGGACGCAGCCAGATTATTCAAGAATAAGGTCTTTAAGACTATCGCATTTTCAAAACTCATCACGTTACAATCAAAAGAGGCGAGCCGGTGGTCGGTATTGATAATCACCTGGGTCGCCTTTTTACTACGTACCGCCAATTTAAGAACACAAAACCTATGGCGTGACGAAGTAGATGCCATTCGTTTTTCGAGCTGGCCTTTACCTGAATTGGTGAGCGGATTATTTCAAGTTGGGCACAATGGTCCGCTTTATTTCCTGCTGCTTCGACCGTGGCGCGCCCTGACCGGCGACTCAGAATTTGCCCTACGCTACCCCTCTGCGCTGGCGGGGGCAGTGACCATACCCCTGGGGTTTGTTTTGGCTCGCCAATTTGGGTTTAGCCGCAGGATTGGCTTACTGCTGGGCTTGTTACTGGCTACTTCGCCCTATTTGGTTTGGTATGGGCAAGAAGCAAAGATGTATGCGATCCTACTTGTGCTGATTAGCCTTGCTTTTGTCGCGTATCTAAAGGCTATTACAGCCAGCGGAGTACCGTTTCGAACCGGGCTAAGCAATCCGACTGCTGTTTGGTGGGGTATTTTTGTGGCAGCGACTAGCCTGTCGTTTTACTTCCACATTCTCTCACCCTTGATGCTGCTGGTTTATAGTTTTATAGGCTTGCTACATCAAGCTACCTTACGAAAGCAGTGGCAAGGCTGGCTAATCAGTATGGCCTGTTTGACGCTGCCTTATATTCCGCTTGCCCTATGGCAAATGCCGTTATTGCTCAAGGGCTTTCAAAGCGGACATCCATTTTATCCGGCCCAAAAAGTATTCCCGCTGCTATTTCAACTTTACAGCGGCGGTCTCTTCCAAACTTTGAGCCTGACGGGTAGTGTCCTGTATTTCTTTTTGCTATTGTGTGGCTTATTTCTGGCCACAAAAACCAGAAAATCTGGCTACAATGCAAGTACGCGGTTAGCACTGGCAAGCTGGGCCGTACTGCCCCCTCTGGCCGTATATTTTATCTCATTGCGCGTCCAGGTATTCGAAGATCGTTACTTGATCTACGTTACGCCCGCCTTTTATCTTATTGTCGTCATAGGTTTGATAGCGATTAGAGCATACTCCCGTTGGCTGGCCAGCCTCTGCTTGGGGTTAATCTTGGTCATCAATTTGGTAGGAATTTGGCAGCAGCAGCGTCAACCAATAAAGGCCGATTTTCGCAGCGCGGCCGCGTATTTGATGGAACAACCCAGGCGCTCCCCACCCTCAATTATGGTGCAGATTCCATATTTGCAGCATACGTTAAGTTATTATTTTCAGGGCGACTATCAGTTGTTGGAGGGGCTATGGACAAATGGCGGCAAAACGGAGGGCGCTGTTGACGCTGAAATGGCGGCCTTGACCGCCGAACTCAACGACCTGTGGCTGGTTGTCTCAGAAGAAGAACTCTGGGATAACCGCACTCTAACCCGCACCTGGCTGAACCAGAACGCTCGTTTGGTTGACCAGGCCCACTTTACACGAGTTAGCCTATATCATTATCAATTCGACGCTAACGGTACGGAAACCCAACAGGTAAAAAAGTAAGAGCGGTAGCGACATACCCTAGTAAGAAGCATACGTTTAATCAGAGACCTCTTGGGCGTCTCTAGCCTCCGGCAAAGTAAAACTAAATACCGTTCCCTGGCTGGCACCGCGGCTGTCGACGTGAACCTGTCCGCCCAGCTTCTCTACAATACGTCGCACAATCGATAAGCCTAAAC
>JBFGLD010001163.1:0-2587 GCA_041576335.1 Anaerolineae bacterium
CGGTCAAAGGCAAGCACAGCGTCTTGGGGGAGACCTAAACGGGTTAGTGCCTCGCCTTGGTTAAAGAAGGCAATGGCATCGTTTGGATTTGCTTCGCTTTCGGATTTGGCCTCGGCCAATAACCACTCGTACATGACAGTATCGTCCATGTCTTCGCCGATAATTGTCTGTACGACCGGCTCTTGTTCCAAGGGATAAACCACTAAATACAGGCGATTGAATACGCGCCAATCATTATCTAGCTGCTCGTAACTCACCTGGAACTCCGGGCCGTTAAGTGAATCCGTCGTCGTAAATTTGCCCGTTTCGTCATCATAGCCGGTAACTAGGCGATAATGCCCCAGGCCGTCACCATCGTGAATAAGCCAGGTTTCCAATAAAACAGGAAAGTTGTTGCTGATAAACGTTTTGAGTTGATCAATGCTGCCATGCTGGCGCACAACAACGCCCATGCCGGTGGTGCGAACATAAGCTGCCAGTTCGTGGGGACTAACATTCTTATCATCCCGGTTGGGTTTTAGAAACTGCGCCGCGTCCACTTGGTTTTCGGCGCGGCCAAAATAACTCATATGGGTGGTGATGGTGGCCGGGCCACAATTATTCCAGGTTTGCCACTGGTGGGAAAAACCTGCGAGCTGCGCGCTGCGTTCAACGGCTGCGAGAGAGACTTCGATTGAAGGGGGTGAGGGCAGCAATAAATTCTGGTCGATCTCTAAGCCGTCTGGCGCTGGGTTGAGAGCTGCCGGCGTCGCCTGCGCCAGCGCTGTCGGGGGCGAAGCCGATTCAAGGTGTATCGCTTCATCCGCCGGCGGAGGAACATTTACGGGGGGTAGAGCTGCATTGGGATGCTCGGCTCCCGCCGGATCAACTGCAACCGACGCCGGCGCCGGCAAATATTCGGGGTGCGGCATGAGCTTACGGTAATAGGTGCGAGCACGGTAGGACAAATTATCAAGCCGGGAACTTAAATGGGGAAGAACGACCCCTCCGACGATGATGATTGTTACGAGTAGAGCACCAAGACCCACGCCAAAAATCACGGCTCCCCCTTTGCTGAACGTCTTTCTTTTATAAGGTTGTCTTACTCGAGGCTTATTCATCATGTCATTACCCTGCTTGCATCTGCTTAGGTCGCAGTTCGCCGGCGCCTTACCTAGGACTTATCACCTAATTATTAAGTTGTTTTGACTCAGGCTATCTGGTATAATTGGAGTGGTCTTCCAAGAACCTTAATCAACTCACGAACTAATTTAGGAAAAAATATGCAGCCCTTGCCTAATGCTTTTGCCGAGTCGCAAGAATCCGCGCGGCAGCCGTCCCAACGGGCGGTCATTCAACCTTTATCCAAAAAATCACAGCCTGCAGAAGATACGTCGCCACCGCCACCTAAGAAAAATCCGCCGCCACCATCACGGGCATCCCAGGGTGGGTCTCGACGTGGCGGAGGGTCTACTCCAAGAAGTTTGACCCAAGTACTGCGAGAAGTTGACCGCAAAGTGATTCAAGGCGAACTCGATGAATACCTGCCCATACCCACCGGTTTCGATCAAATTGATCGCCTAATTGGCGGTGGTTTGCGGCGAACTGAGTTGGTGCTGCTTGGCGGCGCCCAGGGCATCGGTAAAACGATCACGGCACTGCAAATGGCGCGAAACTTGGCGCTCAATGAGGCCACCTATGCCCTTTATGTTTCTTACGAGCACAGCGAAATTCATCTTCTAAACCGCCTGATTTGTCAAGAAAGTATCGACCCGACCAGCAGTGATGTCAGTAGTGGCCTACGCTTGAAAGATTTACATAATATTGTAGTTGCCAAGCGTGCCCGCGAGTGGGTGAGAAACGATAGCAATCTGGGTCTCTACCAAATTCTATCACAGCATCCCCGGACTGCCAAAGCCATGGAGACAATTAATCGCTACGCCGATCGCCTCATCCTGATGAAAGCCAGCCCAGCAGTAACAACCCTAAATGTTATTAAAGAGTTGAGCCGGCAAATTGCCGAGGCGACCCAGGGCAAGCTGGTGCTCTTTATTGATTATTTGCAGAAAGTGGCCATCTATCCTGAGCGGGCTGCAGATGAAAATGACAAAGTCACCATCGTTGTTGAAGGTCTAAAAGATATTGCTATGACCTACAACGTCCCTGTTGTGTCTATAGTCGCCGCCGATCGAGAAGGCTTGAGAAGCAAACGAATGCATCTCTATCATCTTCGCGGCAGTTCAGCACTCGACTATGAATGTGATATTGCGGTTATTATGAACAATAAATTTCATATTCTCTCAAAAGATCACGTCTCCTTTAATCCATATAAAAGTGATAGCTACCGCGATTGGGTTGTGTTTACTTTGGAAAAGAATCGGGCCGGTCGAGCTATGATTGATGTTGAATTTCAGATGCGACCTCAACATTTTTGCTTCAACCCCAAAGGTAACCTGGTTGAACAAAAATTGATCGATGAGAAGATTATTCTCGAATAAGAGACGGTTTCTACCCAAATCACGACCGTGGCTAGGAGTAGCTTTAAAGACTACTCCTTTTTTGTGTCTTACGCATTGACAAAACAGCTTTATATAGACATAATAAGGTA
>JBFGLD010001164.1:0-2586 GCA_041576335.1 Anaerolineae bacterium
GCCTCACGGATGTGAACCTTGTCAACAGAGATCACGCCCGTAATGTCATTTCTCTCGAGGTAGAATCCTTTAACAATGAGCGGTTATGTTAATATCCGTGGGGTCTGATTTGCATCGTTATTGTAAATCAGCCTCGTCGGGCCTCTTGATACGCTTCGCAATTTTCTCCAGTCCTTTAACCTGGCGTCGCTCTTCACACCAAGGTAACCACCCAATCCTGTGAGTCAAGCTGTTTTATGTGAAGCATTGCATGCTGACTCCTGGCTTCAACGGCCACGATGCGTCTCCTATAGCAACTCAGAAACAGTGGGTATGGCAGTAAACTCCACACCCAAATTGATCAGGGCTGCTTTGCCACGTACCGTCAAATCGGTCACAAAGTGAAACTGCTGACGCGGATCGATTGGGTAGGCTTTTAGGCGGTAATGTGTTCCCCATGGTTTATCTAGCACAATTACGTTAATAGGCTGTTCTGTTTGCAGGAAGGCGCTGGTAAGGGCCACATCATGAAGTATGTGTTTTACCTGGGCTGCATCATGACGAGGATGAAGATAGAAATCGGCGATACAGAGCAGATTTTGCCCACCATCGTTGGCGTTAAAAATTAGATGGTCCCATAATTTGAGGTGAGGAATAATAACAACTGTATCGTCGGGAGTAACAACTTTGAGGCTCCGCATGCTGATCTGCTTTACTTCGCCATAAGTCTTGCCCACCTCAATCCAGTCGCCAGGTCGATATGGCATTTCAAACAGCGTGACGACGCCGGCAATAAGGCTGCTCACATAATCCTTGAACGCAAACCCTAGAGCCAGCCCCAGTGCGCCAAACAAAGTCACCAGGTTTTCAAAAGTTGGTTCGATTAAACGCGGGACAAGCAAGGCCAAGGCGACGGCTATGACCAGCAGCCGCAGCACCGGCA
The DNA here is from genome assembly GCA_041576335.1 of Anaerolineae bacterium. GTDB lineage: Bacteria > Chloroflexota > Anaerolineae > 4572-78 > J111 > JANQQF01. The sequence goes on from JBFGLD010001164.1 coordinate 923, forward strand.
CAAATGCGAGAAGGAGGAGCCGATAACTGCCAGCAACTCGATTGGCCAACCTGGGCAAATATCGTTGACTTAGAGCGATAATTAGCCAAGCTGCAACAACTATTAAAGCTATCTGTATGAGGTTTTCTGAGGTAAGACTTCTAAAGATTGCTGGCACATCGCCGGAATCACCCATCGTTTTCTCCTAAAATTGGTCTACTAAATAGCTGTTCGTCTGCAGGAACTGTCGGACGGCCGGATATCCAAGCGCGGTCACTTGCCAGACGCTGTTTCTCTCGGTTGCCAGCCCGAGTTCTTCTAGCCAAGAGAGCGTTTCCATAACCTGATTTGGCGGCAAGGGGAGTAACTCATGCAGTAAGTCAAGAGGTAGACCGGCATGTATAAGTAGCGTGTGGAGCACGAAGGCCACATTGTGGCCAGCGACAGCCGGAAGTGAAGGGTGCTTAAGCTGGTCCCAGGGAGTGACCCAGAAAGCATCGGGTGTATGCTGGCCGCCATCTGTCTCGGTTTCCTCTGATATCAATGCATCTGGCTCGGCGCGCAAATTAGCGCGCCAGACGGCCCAGGCTACCCCAAAAATGCCACGACTATGGGCCGCCAGGGACGGCAAGAAGTTGCTAGATTCGTGTGAAGCCCCATTAACGTCTTCTGGCGGCAGAATATTATCGCCATTGTCCGCTTGACGAAAATGTGGACGTCCTCCATAGGCAGACTCGGCCTTGTTCTGTATATATTTGGCTAGCCTGGGCGCGTCAAAGGCTTGAAGGGTCAACGGCACCGGCTGGCGACCGTGCCAAATGTGACGCAGATAAGCCCAGGCCCAGCTATCACAACCTATGATGCCGCATCTTGATTTACTAGAAGAGACACGTTCTGAAAAACGGCGGATCAGATCGAGCCCTCCTACATGTCGAAGATAAACCTTCTCTAAAGCCGGGAGTACCCACGTCTTGTTGTCGTCGCTGAGATCAGCAAACCATTTGTCATCACCAGCCCATATTTGCTCTAGGGAAGGAGGATTCAGCAGTCGCCAGGATTTTTGTTCAGCTATGGACGAAATGATCTCATTGATCCCACTAAAAGGTGGTCCAACGAGAATAAGCATTTTCTGGTCAGCGCTGTTCTGATTTAGCCAGCCTTCCAGTTCGCCACCCAACGCTTGCGCTGCACTGGACCAGTCAGGTTCGGGGGCAATAAGATCAAGCTGCCGCTGGGGCAGGGTCTGCAGCGCATCTTCTGCTTTGAGAATGGAAGTTGATTTCAGGTCGTCCTGTCCAAGGAATTGTAACACTTGGGCCATACCCTTTCTGGCCGTATCCACTGCCGTTGGGCTTGGTAAGGCGTAATCCGCAATAGGTACGTAGCTCCAGAGGGGCGTGGCTTCTTTTTGGGTCGTAGAACTTGATGTCATAAGTTTAGTTTCATCCTGGCCCTCATGTAAGATAGAAAATCGATCGAAGCGACCGGCAGCAATTGATTCTGCCAACCTGTCTACAAAGACAAGTAAACTTTGCCCGCAGACGACCCGTCAAATCTTCTGAGCGACTCCTAACTCTCAAGTCGCGCTGTGTGCTCGACCCAGCTCCAGACCCGCTGAGCGCTTAAAAAGAACGAACCCGTTTGCCCAGCAAGCAAATACCAACCTGATGATTCCTCGTCTATTA
>JBFGLD010001165.1:0-2581 GCA_041576335.1 Anaerolineae bacterium
GATCGCTATCAATTGATCAAAAAGATAGGTGAAGGTGGGCTGGCACAGGTCTACCAGGCGCAAGATATGGCCTTGGGACGCATGGTTGCGGTTAAAGTATTGCGCCCCGAATATATTCGAGATCCCGGCTTTTTGGTCAACTTTCACCGCGAAGCACAAAATGCAGCCAAGCTGAGCGACTCCTATATCGTGGCTGTATATGATTTTGGTCAGGATAAGGGACGGCCCTATATCGTTATGGAATGGGTGCCCGGCTCTGACCTGAGAAGCGTGATAAGCGAAGAAGGAAAAATAACGATTGGCCAGGCGGTTAGATACGCGATTCAAATCTGCTCGGCGGTTGGGGCAGCGCATCGAGCGGGCATTGTGCACGGTGATCTGAAACCCGGCAACATATTAATTACCTCAAACAAACAGGCGAAAGTCACCGATTTTGGCCTGGCCCGCGCCCTGGGCGAAAGTGCGATGGATGAGGGTGAGGTTGTTTGGGGAACGCCGGCCTACTTTGCCCCGGAACAGGCCTCCGGCAGTCAGGTTCTACCGGCCACCGATGTTTATGCGATCGGCATTATATTGTATGAAATATTGACGGGGCACGTGCCGTTTGTCGGGGTAGACGACCAAGACGTAGCCCGCAAACAGCTGTATGAAGCGCATGTGCCTGTGGACCGGATCAATCCGGTTATTCCCGAGCCGTTAGCCCGCATTGTCGATGCAGCCATGGCTAAGAATCCTAACGAACGATTCCTAACGGCGGACCATCTGCGGGAAGCTCTGATCATGTATAAACAGGGGAGCCTGGACCCGGGCAGCCGGCAGACTCCTATCTCGGCTATGGTGGGTTCTCCACTCCAGAGCGTCGGTTATCCGGTTTCGACGCCACCGCCACCGCCACCACCGCCGGCTCAGCAATACGTACCTGCTTCGCAAGCGGCCAAAACGCCCCAAAAGGGCGGTGTCGATACAATTATGCTTATGTTAGGCTTCGTCGCCATTTTGGCGGTTGTTGGCCTAATTCCGCTATTTGTGGCGGTTTACGGGGCCTACGTGCCGGCCCTAGCCGTTAATGCGCCGACGGGATTGCCGCCGCTGGCACCGGGGCAGGTGCGGATGCCGGATCTGGTTGGGCTTGAGGAGACTGCTGCGCGTTCGATGTTGCAGGGAATGGGAATTAACCTGGTTGTTGAGGGTGAAGAAACACACCCTACCTGGCCAGCCTTCACGGTAATCCGCCAGTCGGTTGCCCCCGGTATCGGCGTAGATGTCGGCAGTGATGTTCGCGTAGTTATGAGCCAAGGTCCGCCCTTATTGGAAGTGCCCGACGTAACCGGAATCAACTTTGAGGAAGCACAACAGCGTTTGAATGCCTTGGATTTGGTGGTGCAAAAATTCGAAGACTGGAGCGTAGAAACGCCAGGCAGCGTGATTGCCCAAGATCCGCCGGCGCGTTCACTGGTTGCTAACCGCACGCTCATTACATTGATAGTGAGCAACGGCTCCAGGGTACCCACAGCGGCTAATTTTGGCGGGCAAATTGTATTGGACGCGTATGAGATCCCCCGTTTACAATATAGGGCCGGCGAAACAGTCAGTCTCACGTTTTTCTGGAAGGCAATTGACGTACCGACCGATGATTACAATTTATTTGTTCACTTAACGACCCCTCAGGGTGGGATTGTTTCACAAATCGAAAGCCCGCCCCAGGCCGGCGTCAGGCCAACTAAAAGCTGGGCAGTGGGCGATATTATTGTCGACCCGTATCAACTGCCGATCCCAGGCTCGACAGCTTCCGGTGAATATCAAATACGCATTGGTTTTGACAACCCGGCCAGCGGCGCGCGCCTCCCCATTTTGGAAGCGGGGCGGGGGCAGCAAGATAACTTGGGCGCCTTAATTTTGCGGTCGATCCAAATTGTTGAGTAACGGTTTAAGCTCTTAGGCGGTTAACCACTCCCACAACTGCCGGCGTGCCTCTTCCTGCAGGAATAAACTGCTATGATGGACGCTTCTGTCCGCTGAAAACGGGAGTCGTCGTACCTGCTGAAAACTACCGCCCGGCCATTGGCTGACGCCCGTTGTGGGCACAACCAGGTCGTTTCGTTCTTGACCAAAGACAAAGATCTGAACTCCATCACGAATGTGCCAAGCCTGGCCCCATGCCTCCAGATCAGCTTCATATTTTCCCCGTTTGGCGTCAAACTCAAAGCCTTCTCTTAACTGGGTCTCGGTCAAATCGCGCGAGGCCCGGGCCACCAGCCCGCCCCGGCTGTGGCAAATAATGTCACTTATCATCAGCTTATTATCTTAGTTGGAACCTACAGACCGGCAAAACGCCTGGCAGAAAGCTGATTAGGCATGACTGTCATCCATTTTGCCCAAATTTTGGGCGCACGCTGGTAAGTGTGGCAGTTTGCAAAAGCGTAGGGGTTACGGTATATTTATTCTGATGCAAATTTGACGGTTAGGATTATGCCGTATAATCACGGAGTACCTTAACTGCTATTATTACGCTCGATTTTTTGATTATTGCCGGAGGAAACCGTGAATTCAGGCCTTTTCAAGAATAGTATCGTGTATCTAC
>JBFGLD010001166.1:0-2580 GCA_041576335.1 Anaerolineae bacterium
CGCGACGGCGAGGGCAGCACCTTTACGCTCACGCTTCCTAATCATTCTCGCTGACATCCCTGACCACCGTTTTTGGGCCAAAATCGGCAACATAGTCTAAATAGAAAAGCCCCCGGATAGGGGCTTTTCGTGAAGCAGTTCTACCGATAGAGACCCATTTAATTCAGCTTCCATAAGGAACTACCTACCTGCTGGGCAAAAGCTGAGAAGCTGCTTTAAGAGGTATTCATAACGGCCAAGGACTGGCAGTGCTGAGGCTAAATCACCTAAAAAATGAACAAAACCAGCCGATTCTTACAACGCTTTGGGCAGCAGATCGGGCAGGTAACTAAGCCCGGCCTGCTCGAGAAGCGACGCAGCAGCTCCTCCCAATATCGCAAAAAAGCAGCAGCACAAAAATAATAGGACGACAACGACTACGGCGATAATGATGAGATTGCGTTGGCTGGTTAAGCCGCTGCCTTTAACGGCACTGTCCTCCTGATGACCGGGTAGCGGGCCAGAAGCCGGCACGGGCACCCCTGATTCAGGTTCCCCAGCAATAACCTCGTCCTGAGGCTTTGCCATCTCCTCTTGAGAGATGACCACCGTTGCTTCGTCGTCTTCCCGCCTTAAGACCTCGACTTTTTCCGCATCGATGATGGTCTCGGGCACAGGCGAGATTATGGTTCGATCATCGTCGCCGGCCGGTATCGGCTCTACCTGATTTTCAAGCGAAGCCCCGCATTCAACACAGAGGGCAGCATCTGCTTCGTTTTCGGCACCGCAAACTGGACAATGCATAGGTCTGATTTCCTTAGAGGTTACATAATTAAGGTGTTCTACTACGGATCGTATAACGGTCTCAATTTTACCACAAAGTGCCTGGGTTAGAAAACATAAAGTGGATTAGAGAGCAAGTGAGACATCTGCCTACCGGCCCTACAAGGGCATCCGTTTCCGGAAGTTAACTTTATTCCGTCGGCGAAACAGGCACCTCGACCGGCGCGCCTGAGGTAGGAACAGCTAAATCTGATCGCATAGCAATCTTCCATTGCCCTTCGACAAGCCTCATGTCATAGCGGATCGCCTGCACAGGTCTCCCACTAACGGCAAACGTAACATCGACTATATTAAACTGGCCCTGCTCCCCGGTTACCACATCCCGACCACCGCCGGTTACCAACAGATCGGGATCCGTTTCAAGTTGGGGAAAATAGCGCAAGTTTGTGACGGAAATATCGGGCGTATTATCGAGACTATCCAGGCCGAAATAGGAGGCATTGTTTCTTTGAAATTCGTCTCGGGCTTCAGCGGTCAAAAATCGGGCAGTGTCCCAATTCAGAGTTGCCCAATCACACAACGTTTCGTTTTCACCGGCGCAGGTGGAAGCGTAAAATGCGAGGACAATTTTCTCGGGAAATTCAGTGTCAAATATGTTTTCGGGAGGACGTTGAAAGAAATCAATGGTCGAAACAATGGGTGCTGCGAGTTTAGTCGAATCAAAGCTGTCCAGGTACGTATTCGTAGCCGGATTTAGGGCAAAGATGGAACGGATCGATAACTGGCTGCGCTCAAAGCCGTTACGATCGATGACTGTAACATTTTTGGTCGTATCGTCAAAGGTTATGCCGCCAGTACCCCGAAAAAATCCGATCGGTTGATAACGGGGTGGGGCATCGCGCGGAAAATCCCATGGTTCTGAATTTTGGGTGAACTGAAAAATGTTCAGGTCAGTACTGGCATCGCCCCAAACCAAAATCTGCTGTCTCTCCCCCTCGAGGATCGGCTTCAGTTCGATCGAGGCAACCGGCCCTTCACTGACAAAATCTCGGTTCGGAGGCCGTAAGGCATATGGGAAAATGACCGGCGGGTTCCCCCGGTCATTATCGTAGACCACCGCTTTAACCGGGCTTAGACCATTCTGAAGATCAAAACTATAAAAAACGATCCACTCCTGAAATTCATCCCCATCGGTATCCAAACGCACGATTTGGGCTGCACTGAGGCTTTCGCCGAGGCGGAAGGGGATAGCCTCTTCGTAAGCTACAATACGCCCTGACGTCATCAACTGAGCGCTTTCGTCAATTAACGGCCTGGGATCAATCCGCAACATGCGGAACGTAAATGAGCCCACGGTCACCAAGATAGCCGGTAACAACAAGGCGTCGATAATGAGGTGAAGAAAAAAGCCGTCTTCAACCGAACCGTTTACGACCCCCAGGCTGCCAACCCGTATACTCAGCAAAAAGTAAGTTACGACAAGCGAAACCAAAAATATGAACAGGAGTTCGTTAAGAATATCCAAATCTGCCTCCTCAAATAACAGACCGGGTTCGGAAAGTTCAGAAACCAGGCCGATTTTCCTACGTCCCAGCTTCTACGTTCTATGTACGCGGGACAATCAATCACCTGAAGCGCCCGGTCACATTGACTTTCCAAAAGATCTCAACCGTAGCAAACAAAGTGTTATCAGAATAACCTTCACTTGTCGCCCAAACAGGACGACATGAGTGCCGGTCAGCGGACGAGGTTGACTAAATTTTACACCATGTAGACATAAAGTGCAAGCATTTTCAACGTACGGGGTGCATCCAAAAG
>JBFGLD010001167.1:0-2567 GCA_041576335.1 Anaerolineae bacterium
ATCCGTTTCCCAGCGGGCCGAGGACGCGCTGTCCGGCAGCAACACCCAGATGCTGCCCGCCATCGCTTCCGGGGCGGCTGCCTCTGCAGTAGGCTGCTCGGGCGCAGCCGCTTCTTCAGTGGGCTGTTCGGCGGCGCCGGTTGTCGCTTCTCCGGCAGTGCCTGATGGGCCGGCACAGGCACTCACGAAAACGAATATCACGAGAATAGATAGCAGCTTCAAAAGTTTACTCATGATTCTCCTCTTCCTTTTGTGAATTGAAATAGAGCATTGAAATTCAACTGTGGTACAACGACTGCAATATACAAACGGATCGTACGCGAAGTTATTATGATTAGGCCTCCACCTCCTTTTTTCGAGAAATCATGGTAATTCGATTATGCAGGATAGTAGACTAAACCACTCAAGAATAGCACAATTCCGGAAAAAAATACAAACTGGCGCCCCCGCAAATCTCTTTCGACTTACCCCTAATTGCCGTGTGGATCAAGAAGTCGGCCGACAATCTGAGATATGGTATAATCCGGGTATGAGTAACGTGTGCATCTTGCTGACCAATGACCGGGCTGTCGGGCGAGCCCGCGGGCCCAATACATTGAAAGAATTACCCGACGACGATATCGTCGAAATTGAAAAATCATGCTGATTTCTATCGAGCCGACTCAAGTCAAAACACCCCTCATTCTCACCCTCGACGTAGGCACCTCCTCGACCCGGGCCATGCTCTTTGACCGGCACGCCCGCCCCGTAACCGGCATCATAGCTCAGGTTGCCAACCAACTTCGGACCACAGCCGGTGGCGGCGCCGAATTTGACCCGGCGGACATCTTAGCCGGCGTTGTTACGGTAATTGACCAGGTGTTGGATCTGGCCGGGTCACTGGCCAAGCAAATAACCGGGGTGGCCACGGACACTTTTGTCACTAATATTGTGGGAATAGATGCCGTTGGCCGTGCCCTTACACCCGTATTTACCTATGCCGACACACGCTGCGCTCCGGACGCAGCGGCCTTGCGCCAAGAATTTGACCTGACGAGCGTTTATCACCGCACCGGCTGCCGGATCCATAGTTCTTACCTGCCGGCTCGGTTTCGCTGGCTGGAAAGAACGCACCCTGATTGGCTTAAGGCTGCAGCCCACTGGGTCTCTGTCGGCGAATATCTGATGTCCGAGTTTCTGGGACAGCGCCTGGTAAGTTACTCGGTGGCGTCGTGGACGGGGCTGCTCAATCGAAATCATCTAAAGTGGGATGAAGAATGGTTATCACATCTGCCAATTGACACCAGGCAGCTATCTCCACTGACCGATGTGGACCGGCCATTGGGCGGTTTACGACGAAAGTGGGCCAAAAGATGGCCGGCTTTGAAGAACGTGCTCTGGTTCCCGGCTGTTGGAGACGGTGCCGCTGCAAATTTAGGGAGTGGCTGTCAGACGCCTCAACGCGTAGCCCTAACCATCGGCACGACCGGGGCCATGCGAGTTGTGCTTCACGAGAACATTGCCGGCCTACCGGAAGGATTGTGGTGCTATCGAATTGACCGGCAGCGCGCCTTGCTCGGCGGGGCAACGAGCGAAGGCGGAAATCTTTTTGCCTGGTTGACAAATACGCTGCAGCTTCCACCCCAGCCGCAGCTCGAACAGGAGTTGAGCCGCCTCAAGCCGGCTGCACACGGTCTTATCTTTTTGCCCTTCGTGGCCGGTGAGCGCGCCCCGGGCTGGCACGACGAGGCGAGGGCCAGCCTGATCGGTTTTGGGCAAAACACGCGTCCCATAGAGATTTTGCGGGCCGGGCTGGAAGGCGTGGCCTACCGCTTTGCCCTGATCCACGAAAGAATCACACCTCACCTCCCGCCCAACCATCAAATTATCGCCAGCGGCGGCGGCTTATTAAGTTCCCCGACCTGGCTGCAGATTATGGCCGACGTATTAGGACGACCACTCATAGCTTCGACCATAAAAGAGGCAACCAGCCGGGGCGCTGCCCTATTAGCCCTCGAAGCCCTGGGCTATACGGTTGACGAGCCTGTCGACCCGGGCAAGACCTATCAACCCAACCTGGCTCACCGGGCCCGCTACGATCAAGCCCTAAAGGGGCAGCTTAAAGCCTACCAAGTCTTTGTCGACCGCGATGAAACGGCAACAAGCTAAGCATGATATATGAGACCAGGCGCGGTGGCCACGGTAGCTGCTTAAGCCAAATGGCGTATAACAAAAACGAATACCTAAGCCAAAAGTACTATCAAGGCGGCGTGATGCCGTTATTTATCCTGACAAGTATTGACATAAATAGAGAGAAATGTGCTTTCTACGGCCAAACAAAACCAACGCTTGCCCCACGCTTACGTAATAATGCTTAATAGCCTATTGACGAGGTAAGCCAAATGGCGTATACTATAAGCGTTGCCACAAGGCAATCGTCAACATGATGCTACGGTAGGGAGGCGAGGTATGTTTAAGCGACAAGGCACAATCATATTAATGTTGGTGCTGATCGGTTTACTAAGTTTTGTCTTCAGTTCCCGCGCTTTGGCCGACCTGACCAATTTTTACCCGGCTTCAGATGAGAT
>JBFGLD010001168.1:0-2560 GCA_041576335.1 Anaerolineae bacterium
AGCCTCGTTAATTTCCTTAAAGCGTTCCTCGGCCTGTGAGTCATTTGGATTGACATCCGGGTGATGCTTGCGGGCGAGCTTTCGATAGGCTGCTTTTATTTCCTTGTCGCTGGCGTTTTTGTCAACGCCTAAGATTTTATAATAATCTTTATATTCCATTGCCGGCCTCTAAAGAGCTCAATCTGTCATGACACGCATCGGTGACAGTCATGTCTTGATGCATTTAATAATTATCCCCTGGTTTGGAAAAGCCGATAACAAACGGCCACCATTGCTCAATTGACCGTCACCTTTTTGTTAAGCCGCAACGATGACTCGGGCCGGACGCAGCAGTTTTTCGCCCAGTGCGTAGCCAGCTTCTAGCTCCTTAATCACAGTATTCGATTCGGCCTCCGTCGGCTGCGTGGCCACGGCTTCGTGCCATTTCGGATTGAACGGCCAACCCACCGTTTCAAGGCGAGTCACCCCTTCGGCTTCAAGGAGGCGCATTAGCTCGCGATAAGTGAGCTCAATACCCTCTTGAAGCACACGGTCGTTTTGATCGGCGTGGGCTAAAGCTCGAGCCAAATTGTCAGCCACAGGTAATACAAGCGTGAGCAAGCGTTCACGTTCGAGGGCCATTGCCTCGTCGCCCCGCCGCATTTGCCGTTTGCGGAAATTGTCCATCTCTGCCTGCTGGCGCTGGGCCACGGCTTGCCAATCGACTTCATCAGCCGAAGCGGTGGTCGTATGATCGTACGCCGACCGTTCGATTTCCGAATGATTTTTTGATCGAATAGGCGCCGGTTGGTCGCCATCTCTATTATCTGAAGCTTCCCAAGCCGGAACTCTATAGGTATTTATTGACTGTCTCGGATATATACGCATCGTTATTTTTCCAAAAATTACTAGGCTATGGCGGGCTCATTCATCCGCTCGGTGACTTTTTCAAACACAATCGTGCCGTCTCGATAATCAATCCTGATCGTATCGCCTTCCTTAAAATCTCCCTGGAGCAGGGCCATAGCCAGCCGGTCTTGTAGTTCGCGCTGAATGACCCGCTTGAGCGGGCGCGCGCCGAAAGTCGGATCATAGCCAGCTTCGGCCAGATGCTGCTTAGCCGCATCGCTCAACAACAGCGTAATTTTGCGGTCGGCCAGCAAACGTCGCAAGAAACTCATTTGGATGTCCACAATTTGGACCAAGTCTTCCTGCGACAAGCTGTGAAAAGTGATAATTTCATCAATCCGGTTCAGAAATTCAGGCCGGAAATGCTGACGCATTGCAGCCATTACTTTCTCTTCTGCTGCTTGAGCACCGAGTTCCATAATTAAGTGACTGCCGATGTTACTGGTCATAATAACTACCGTATTCTTGAAGTTGACCGTGCGTCCATGCCCATCCGTTAGCCGGCCGTCATCCAGCAGTTGTAGCAGCACGTTGAATACCTCTGGATGAGCCTTCTCGATCTCGTCAAAGAGGACGACGCCGTAGGGACGACGTCGGACAGCTTCGGTCAATTGACCGCCTTCATCGTAACCTACATAACCGGGCGGGGCACCTACCAGGCGACTGACCGTGTGCCGTTCTTGATACTCGCTCATATCGATGCGAACTATGCTGTTCTCATCATCAAACAAGAACTCGGCTAAAGCCCGGGCCAGCTCAGTCTTACCTACGCCGGTTGGCCCTAGAAAAATGAAGCTGCCGATGGGCCGATTAGGATCCTGTAACCCGGCGCGACTGCGCCGAACCGCGTTGGCCACCGCTATAATCGCCTCATCTTGGCCTACCACCCGCCGGTGCAGCCGTTCTTCCATCTTAACCAGTTTCTCGACCTCACCTTCCAGTAATTTGCTGACCGGAATACCGGTCCAGCGAGCCACGATTTCCGCTACATTTTCGGCGTCAACTTCTTCTTGCAGCAGCGCGCCTTTTGTTTGCAGTTCGGTTAACTCAGCCTCCTGCTGAGCTTGTTTGGCTTCCAGGTCGCGAAGCGTACCGTACTTCAGTCGAGCCGCCGTTTCGAGGTCAGCACTGCGCTCGGCCCGTTCAATTTCATAACGAGTTTGCTCGATCTGCTCCTTGGTTTCGCCCAGGGCATAGATCAAGCGCTTCTCATTTTCCCACTGGGCGCTAAGGGCCCGGCTCCGCTCGTGCAAGTCGCTTACCTCGGCCTCCAGCTTTCTTAGTCGTTCTTTACTGGCCTTATCTTTTTCTTTTTTCAGAGCCTCACGTTCAATCTCAAGCTGCATAATCTGCCGGTCTACGGCATCGAGCTCGGTTGGCTTGCTGTCAATTTCCGTGCGCAGACGGGCTGCCGCCTCGTCGATCAAATCGATCGCTTTATCTGGCAAAAAGCGATCTGAGATGTAACGATGGCTCAGCGTGGCCGCCGCTATGACCGCGCTATCCTGAATTCGTACGCCGTGATGAACTTCGTACCGTTCTTTTAGACCACGCAGGATGCTGATCGTGTCTTCGACGGTCGGCTCATCGACCAGCACCGGTTGGAAGCGCCGCTCTAGCGCTGCATCTTTTTCGATATATTTGCGATACTCATCCAGGGTAGTAGCCCCGA
>JBFGLD010001169.1:0-2558 GCA_041576335.1 Anaerolineae bacterium
ACGGCCAGCCCGGCATCCGGTTTTTGGATCGAATCGTAATAATCGCCATGGTTCCAGGCCGGATCGGCATAAATGGCCTGGCGTCCCACCTCGCTCAGGGCAATGAGCATGGGGCTGTGGCGGGCTGTGGCGGCAATAGGGATCGCCGCGCATAACCGTTCCGGATGATGAGCCGCCCATTCCAATACTTGCATACCACCCAACGAACCACCGGCCACACACAAAAGTCGATCAATACCCAAATGATCGATTAGTTTCGCTTGGGCTCGAACCATATCTCCGATGGTCACCACGGGGAAGCTCAAGCCGTAAGGCTTGGCGGTCTTCAAATCGATACTGGTCGGACCGCTCGAGCCGTAGCAACTTCCAAGCACGTTGCTGCAAATTACGAAAAACCGGTTTGTATCGAATGCCTTGCCGGGGCCGATACAGTCATCCCACCAGCCGGTCTTGACATCATCAGTACTGTGATAACCGGCCGCGTGGGCGCTGCCGCTTAGAGCGTGGACAATCAAAACCGCATTTGAACGATCCGCGTTGAGCCGGCCGTACGTTTCGTATGTGACAATTACCGGGCTCAACGTGGCACCACTCTCCAGCCGAAACGGTTCCTCTTCGGCAAAGGTAAAGATTTTGCTTTCAGCAAGTCCAACAGAGTCTTCCGGAAACATAGTTATTTACCGTTTTGGAATAAATGTGCGTGCTGAATATTGGCTTTGTTTCAAAGAGCAGCAGGGTAGTAGCATCACAGAAGCCGGTGACATTGCTACAGCTTACCCTGCCGCTTTGCTACCATAGCTAATTTGTGGCGGCCGCTAGAGCCTGGTCCAAATCCCATAAAATATCATCAATGTCCTCAATCCCCACGCTAAGCCGGACAAAATCGGGGGTGACCCCGGCGGTCTTCAGCTCTGACTCCGTGAGCTGGCTGTGGGTTGTGCTGCCAGGATGGATAGCCAGGCTTTTGGCATCACCCACGTTGGCCACGTGGCTGAACAATTTGAGGTTATTAATGAATTTCTGGCCTGCTTCCTTGCCGCCTTTGATCCCAAAACCCAAAACCGCACCGGCACCCTTCGGCAAGATGGTCTTTGCCCGCTCGTAATCAGGATGGCTGGGTAGGCCCGGATAACAGGTCCATGTCACCCCGCCATGATCATTTAAGAACTCGGCCACGCGCTGGGCGTTGCTCACGTGCCGGTCCATGCGCAAGCTCAAGGTTTCGAGGCCTTGTAAGGTTGACCAGCTGTTGAACGGTGCCTGGCAGGCCCCGATATCTCGCAATATTTGGACCCGCGCCTTGAGAATATAGGCGGGCGGTCCCAGGTCGGCATAAACAAGGCCGTGATAAGATGGATCGGGCGTGGTGAAGTTATCAAATCGACCGCTGGTCCAGTCGAAATTACCACCATCTACAATAACCCCGCCGATTGTGGTCCCGTGCCCGCCCATAAATTTGGTAGTACTGTGGACAACAATATGGGCGCCCCACTCCACGGGACGGCAGAGGTAAGGTGTGGCAAAGGTATTATCGATCATTATAGGGATACGATGGGCCTTGGAAATCGCGGCCACCTCATCAAACGGAAATACGCTAATGTCGGGGTTTCCCAGCGTTTCACCATAAATTATTTTTGTATTCGGTTGAATAGCCTTTTCGAAGTTTTTCGGATCGGTCGGATCGACAAATGTTACGTCAATACCAATTCGGGGAAAGGTGTAGTTAAATTGGTTAAACGTACCCCCGTAAAGCCGGCTGCTGCTAATAATGTGATCCCCTGCGCCACATATGGTAAGGATAGCCATTGCTTGGGCTGCGTGACCACTACTCGCGGCAAGTGCACCAACACCCGCCTCCAAGTCGGCTATACGCTGCTCGAGTGTATCGGTGGTTGGGTTCATGATACGGGTATAGATATTACCAAACTCTTTTAAGGCAAAAAGGTTGGCGGCGTGCTCAGTATTATTAAATTGGTAGCTGGTAGTATGATAGATGGGAACCGCTCGGCTCCCGGTGGTTGGGTCCGGCTGCTGACCGGCGTGAAGTTGCCGGGTGGTAAACCCAAATTTATGTCCATTCTCAGTTATCATCTATTTTTCTCCTTGCAAAAATGATATTTAGATAAAAAAAACCCCTGTCAGATGCAGGGAGTTCGCGCGTCAAAATGCTATGCTATCTCCTCTCATCTTCCAGAATTATTCTGCCGGAATTGGCACCCGGGCGCTTTCGATATCATCTTTGATACCTGATGCCGGGTTGCCGAGGCTACGTAGGGCCGGTCCCTCCACCTCTCTGGATAAGAGTGCATATTAAAGCTACTGGCAGGCAATGATAACCATTGGTCCACTATTTGTCAAATACCCTACCCTCGCGTGACGAGCGTAGGACGTCAAATCCGGGTGCCTTGGCTAGTACTCATTGCAAAATAGGACAGCAGACGCAGCCCTGTGGGTTTGCATAGTATGGGGATGCCCCTCTCTACATTTAGCAATGAAAACTAGCTAGTTGACCAGTTTCCAGGCTAGTCACTTGACCAGGCTACAAACTCCCCAGATGA
>JBFGLD010001170.1:0-2557 GCA_041576335.1 Anaerolineae bacterium
CAACGTTCGGCCGGCAAGCGTGATTGAGGCAAAGGATGTTCGCCTCGACCTCCTCGGCGCTTCGAGGTGCGAGGTAGAGGTCATCCTCCACCTGAATATCAGCAGGTGAGACCTCGTCTCGGACAAGCGCGAACGTGCTGGCGTCCATGATGGTACCGCCTTTGACGGCGACGATTTCTCCGCCCGCGATGGCCTCACGGGCGAAGAGCCCACGCCCCTCGATCGGGCTCATACGCTTCTCCGTCTTCGGGCTGAACCAACTACTCATGAAAGACCATCCCCATTGAAAGGATCTTGTGCATAACGGCTCGCTGGTGCCTTACCCAACCACGTCTGCCCGATGCGATGGTTTGGCGACACCTGCGATACCGGAGTAATTGTCACTGATTGAGAACTGCCAAGACCAGGCCGGTAAGGCCAAATGCCAAACCGATCCAATACAGCGTGTGGTGCATGATTCTCCTGGTACGAGAGAAAGCCTCACTTTCGACTCTGTGTAAAAAATGCTCATCCCAACGATGGTTTATATTTCTACCCATGAATAGACCTGCATGAATACCGGCCGCAAAGTAAGTGAAGATCATTGCAATCAACCCCGACCTGAACCAGATCGAACTTTGGGCGGAAAACGCCTCGGCGATTATGGCCATTACGGTTGGCGTGGCCAGATATAGACCAATGTGGAACTTGATATAATCGTAGATTAGCTTGAATTGCTCAAGCCGGGCAGTTTCAGAGATTTGCGGACTAGATTTTGACATAGGGATCTCTCCTGTGTTGCCTAATAGCCTGGAGCTGAGCGGCCCCGCTTCGATCTGTGGGCTGGCGATTTGTACGCGTTAAAACAAAACTCATTTTTACTATGATCATCCCTCAACTTCTATGTCAGATAAGATGACAATGGGAAGTGCACCCCAAAAGTTGGACCGTAGAGCTGTGTGATCTTTGTGATCCTCAAGCTCAGACAAAAGTTGAAATTTAACAACGATCTCGCTGCTGCCGGATGAAAGTCAGCGGCGAGAGATACCCTAAAGTTGAGTGGCGTCGCTGGACATTGTAATAGTCCATTCGTTCTGCGACTAGCTGTTGTAAGTCAGCCAGCGTCTGGGCTTCCAGAAACAGGGCGCCATTTTCGCCCTTAAAGCGACCATTGAACGACTCCATGGCCGGATTGTCTTTGTCTCCGGCCTTGGCATAAGACAAGCGAGCCTTGTCCTTGAGCAGCAACCGGCCAGTCCAGCCATAGCCGGTGTAAACCGCATCCTGATCGTGATGCACAATCAGCCCGGTATAGGTCACATTCAAGCGGGTCAAGGTGACTTTGGCCTGAGCCCAAGCCGCCAGGGCTAAGGTGGTGTTGGCCCGCCGGCCAACCGCCCAACCAAAGACAAACTTGCTGGTGCGACCGATGATTGGCATCAAGAAAGCTTTGCGGCGGCCGCCGGCATACAGCAGTTCGGCAAAGTCGGTGTAGACCACTTCAAACAAGCCGATCGTTTCCAACTGAGCGACCAGACCGGCGCGCGGCCCGGCCTGCAGGATAACCTGGCGCAAACGGCTCAGTTGGGGGGCTCGGGTCTGGCGCCGTAACTTTAACTCATACAGTTGATGCAGCCGTTGCACCACCTTATAGTTAACCGGCCGGTCGAGCCGCTTCTTGAGTTCAGCCGTGGTCCGAAAATAGCCATAGGCGGGATGTGCTTGGGCAATCGCCTTCAACACCGGACCCAGATGGGCATATTTCTGCTCGTAAGACCCTTTCTGCTGTTGTTGATAAGACCAGGTCGATTTGGGCAACTCGACCGCAGCCAGCGCGGCAGCCAAACCATATTCGGGCCAGACTGATCCGACCAAATTGACTTTTTCAGTCGTGCTCAGTTGGGCTGGCCAAAAAAGTTTGTTAACAAAGCAATCTCCACTTCTTTCTGGCCCAATAAGCGCTCTAACTACCCGACCGTTTTTCGTACTCAGCCACGGTGCTATCTGTGCTCAACAGGTCCGGTCCTTTGGCCAGCACGGTCTCTTTCCAACCCAAGACGCTGTTGGGATGCACCCCGTAGGCTTTGGCGACTTGCCCCAGCGTTTTGTTGCTTTGAAGCAATTCTAACACGATCTGGAACTTCAGTTTGGGTGGATACGCTTTTACCATCATTTGTCTCCTCTGGCTAATCATGCGCCTGGGGCCAGAGGAGGTCAAATTATCACATGTCCTTTACGTCCAATTCTTGGGGGTCATATCCATGCGTAACACTACGGTTACTGTGTTCAAATCCGGGCAGCCGTCGCGAATCTAGGGCATTTCCGCAGTTTCTCTAGGATTCGAGGCCAAATTTGTGACTTCAAGATCGTGATTCCGCTTGGCGGCTGAAGTTGGCTGCGGTTTACGACTCATTAGAAAAAGTTTTGGAATATGAGCCATGGTGATCGGACTGCCACTAACATGGCTCAGGTTAAGGCCGCCCATTCGCGTCGATGACGGCGGAGCCGGCTTATCGCCCGACTGCCGGGCCAACTCCTGCGCCGGATCGTCATCGGTCAGGTTCGAGATGGGTGGGGA
>JBFGLD010001171.1:0-2556 GCA_041576335.1 Anaerolineae bacterium
CAGCAAAGGGGCCAGGCTTTTACCCAATAAAAGGAGGTCGTCATTTTCCGTGTAGAGAATCGTTGACAGTTCGTTGACAGCTTCGATTTCCTCCGGAGAAAAATCCACCGGTGGGGGTGTGGCTGTAGGTACAACAACGGCAGTTGGTGTAGGTGTTAACGTTGGTGTAGGCGTTGGCGTCGGTGGAAGCGGGAGCGGTGGGGCAGCAGTCGTGGTGCTGCTGTACCAAATCTGGTAGAGGCTGCCGGGTGTCTGTAATCTTTCACGTAGAAACCAGACGAGGTGTAACCGGTTACCTTGGCTGGAAACTAGGCGAGGATATTCTGGCCAACCTTCGTCCCCAAAAACCAGATTGGGCTCACTCCAGTGCCGACCATCCCAACTCAGGTGATAAACCTGGGAAGTATTTTGCTCAAGTGTGCGCCGGCCTACTGCGGCCAGGTGAATGACGCCAGCGCTGTCAGCCGCTAAATCATAACTATCAAATCGAGTTTCTTCCCAGGGACGGGCCAAAATGCTCCCGATGGGCTGGGGTACACTCCACGACGAGCCATCATCGGTAGACCAACTGTAAAATATTTCATCTCGCGTCGTGGCTCGCCAGACGGCCAGTATGCCGCCCTGTCCGTCACCGCTGGCCACAAATTGGGCGTTGCTTCGTTCAGGTGCGGAAAAGGTGATTTTGGAAGACCATGTCTGGCCGCCGTCGTGCGATATGGCCAATACACCTTGTTCTGGCCTGCCCATTTCAGTCAGGCGATCCCAACCTTCGTCCCAGGCAGCGTAAACGGTGCCACGCGAGTCGATTTCCAACTTCTCTCGATGTTCCCCCACGTCTGTACGGGCTAGGTTAACCGGCTGAGACCAGGTACGACCCCCATCTAAGGAGCGGCGGTAGTAAACGTCTGAAAGGTGGGTCAGGGTGACTTGGCCAAATAAACCTCGAACAGGCTCCTCCAAGATGGTCAGTTCGTCGTATAGAGCGTGCAGTACCCCCTTGTCGTCGGCCAATATGCCGCCCATATACACGGCCCCACGACTGACGTTGTAAGGTTCGGACCAATGAGCTGCCGAAGTATGGCCCAACTTTGCCGGGGCCTTGAGTAATTCTCCTTCGTATAGCACAAGGAGATTCCCGCTGCGGTCGGTCGTGAGGGCAGCCCGGTAAATATGCCCTTCGACATTAATCTTGGCATCCACATCGAGGGGAGGGGTCCAAGTACCCTCCTCTAACTGGCTATGCATCAAAAGACTTATTTCGTCATCAGGATGGACCTCTCTGTCGGCCACGCTTAAGCCACCATCCCACACCACGTGCAGCGTGCCGTAGATATCAACAGCAACATCGGCGAACCAATTGAAGCGGTCCGACTCAGAAATTCTCTCCGGCGTTGACCAGGTGATCGGAGACTGCGCGTAGCTGACCGATTCGCTGTTAACTAACCGTAGAGTGAGCAGAATCGCCAGGCCCCCGAGAAGCAAAGCAATATTCCACCGGCAGCGGTGCCGGAGCGAGTTTATCTTGAAATTGGTGGTCGGCTGATTATGGTTTTGCATCGTTATTTTGCCGGGTTACGATTAACTAGCGCTTCATTATTGCGGGCAAATGAACTTCTTTACCGTTGAGTAATACTTGTGCGGATCTCAAAACCGGTATGGTGTTGAAATCTGGGTTGTAAAATGTTGCAAGATTGTCCACGACCAACGGCAATGAAATTGGTATGGTCATCTGGTAGCTAATATTTACCTGGTCTGCTGTTGAGATCACGCCCGACCAGTTTACCTGCTTGTCCTTGTATGTTGCGAAGCCAAGGTTAGAAGTCAGTGAGTGTGGCACAAAATTTAACTGGCTGGGCAGGATGTCGGTGAGCCAAGTGGTAGAAGTTATTGGTTCTCCGTGACGAGTAATGGATAGAACGTAAGTGACCGTTTCGCCCTCGTCGGCTCCTAACGGTGAAGCTGACTTGCCGTAGCTCAAAGGCCCTGGGCTAAGGCTGCCGTCAAGGCAGGCCGTAACCTGTGAATAACCGGGCTGCGGATCGGTTTCGGCCCACTGTATCGTCGAATACATACGCAGCAGCGTAACCAGTTTTTGAATATGGAACACATCTCCGATTGCTGACGGTGTATCCAAAAATAGCTTCATACTGTCTCCCGTTTCACCGGGGAAGACGGTGGCCCGCAGCATAAAAAGTTGCCAGGGGAAAGAAGGATGTATGATCGCATTCTCCCCGTTGCCGGGTGGCGACGTGTTATCATCGCGCACGGCCCAAGGCTTCGTTCCTCGGTTTTCCCACCAAAAGGGAAAGTAGGCCTGACCTGTTGGCGCCAAGTAGCGATTCAAATGGTTTTGCACTTGAGATTGAGCATTATCGTGCAAAAATCGGCCGATCTCAGCCGCAAACATCGAGGGTCTGTTAGCCAGGTACTCTCCGGCATAGCCCTGGTGATTATTTTTTGTATCATAAAGTACCTGGGGCTGGGCGGCTGAAAAGGCGCAATAATCCCAGACACCTTCCCAACCGTCCAAATTACCGTTATTGCCGAAACAGCCCA
>JBFGLD010001172.1:0-2549 GCA_041576335.1 Anaerolineae bacterium
CCTGCTTGGTACCGATGGTGCGTTCGACCATTTTGACATGCCGGTAGCGCCATTCTTGAAAACCTTCGTCAAAATCGACCAGGCGTTCGCAAACGCGATTGAGAATCGGGTGGTGACGGTAGACCTTGATCAGGACTTGCTGAACCTCCGGCGAAGGTTGAATTAGTTGGGTTACATCCCGCGTTAGTAAATCCGGGGGGATATCGTGCCCATTGCCGGCCAGATAATGCAAAAAGGAGTCCCATAAGGTCGGCTGCCGGTAACGTCGCTCCAGGCGGCTGCGAGCGTCGCTGTCTTCGGGATAGTGGACCATGATGCTGCGACGCTTGAGGCCGAGGACGAACTCCAGCTCGCGAAACTGAAACGATTGAAATCCGCTAGCCGACTCGAGCCGGTCTCGAAACGACAAGAACTCCAAAGGGGTCATGGTTTCGAGGATGTCGATTTGGGCGACCATCGTTTTGAGGATAGTCAAAACGCGCCGAAAGGTGTGCAGCACCCGGGCCGTGTCGTTTCCCCGAAAGCGTTCCTGCAAATAATCAAGCTCGTGGAGGACTTCCTTAAACCACAGCTCGTAGACCTGGTGGATGATGATGAAGAGCATCTCGTCGTGCTCGGGTCCTTCGGAGCGAGGCTCTTGAGCAGATAATATTTGATCGAGTTTCAGATAATCACCGTAAGTTAGTGGCATATAAACCTCCTGTTAAGCAAAGTCTCATTTCGTCATAACTTAATCTTATAAGGGCGGGGTTAGATCGATGACCCTGCTCTTCTCGAGCTATGACCCCCGGACAACGACGACCGGCCGCTTTCATCTCAGCCTCTACTTGGTTTAACCTTGGTTCAAGGTCGTTGGTCGGCGGCCGAGAGTCGCCATTTTGGATATGCGCAGCTTGTACCTCCGTGCATATTCGCGACAATGTTGTGCTTTCGAAAATATTATAGTCATAATAAGTGGTTGTGTCTAAGCCTGTTGACCGTCTTTGCCGGTCATCAGTTTTTCAATGACAGACCGCTAACACTTAATATGGATTGTAATATTACGGTGATATCCTTAGCAACGTAGTCGAAATTTAGCGGCCAACTGAAGGAGACAAAATATTTGACCCTGTTACCCAATTCAAGCCTCGCTTTCTGTACTATGAAGCCCGGTTGAAGTATACTCAGGAAAGGCATTATCGTCGTCAACAGAGACGACGTACGGCCCAAAAAATCATCTTTTTGATGATGCGAGCGGGTAAAATCAATCCGCCGCATAAACCAGACAATCCTAAAACGACCTGTACCATATGACACTTACACCAACAGCAGAGCATAAACCTGGAGACTTACGATGCAGCAGCGAACATTGGGCCAAACCGCTCTCACAGTAACCCCGATAGGGTTAGGCTTAGCCGCCCTGGGCCGACCCGGCTATATTAACTTAGGTCACGCCACCGATTTGCAGGGCGAGTATGAGATCGAGAAGATGGAAAGCCACACCCATACGGTACTGGATGCAGCCTGGGATCTCGGCATTCGCTATTTTGATGCAGCGCGCTCCTATGGCCGGGCCGAAGCTTTTTTAGCCTCGTGGCTCACGTCACGCCAAATTGCGCCTGACAGGGTTACTGTTGGCTCGAAATGGGGCTACACCTACACGGCCGAGTGGCGGGTTGAGGCTGATCAGCACGAAGTTAAAGAACATTCGCCGGCGGTCTTGCAGCGCCAAACGCAGGAAAGTCTCGACCTGTTGGGCCAATATCTCGATGTATACCAGATCCACTCGGCAACTCTGGAAAGTGGCGTTCTGAACAACGAGGAAGTTTTGGTCGAGCTGGCCCGCTTACGTGACACCGGTCTTAAGATAGGCTTATCTATCAGCGGTCCCGACCAAGCCAAGACGCTAAAAAGGGCAATGGATATTACCTTTAGCGAGGCACCACTGTTTGCCAGTGTTCAAGCTACTTGGAATCTCTTGGAGCAATCTGCCGGTGAAACGCTGCGTGCAGCGAAAGAGGCCGGAATGGGGATTATTATCAAAGAGGCGCTGGCCAATGGCCGCTTGACCGGCCGCAACGATGCCCGCACTTTCATTGTCAAACGGGCTCTTTTGGAAGAAATCGCAGCCCGCTATAATACTACTATCGACGCCCTGGCTCTTGCCGCCGTACTGGCCCAGCCGTGGGTAGATGTGGTTTTGAGCGGTGCAGCTACGGTCGAGCAGCTGCGCTCAAATGCAGCGGCCCCGACGCTCACTTTGAGTCAGGAAACGGTGGCCCTCCTTCAAACCCTGGCCGAGCCGTCGGAGATCTACTGGGAAATCCGCAGTCACCTGGCCTGGAATTAACAATGGATGTGCGCTCGACCCGGCGATGAAAGCCGAATTTGCCAGAATGGCTGCCGAGCATGCCAAGGTGGCGGCCGATGCCGGGATGCCCGACGCACAATTCGCACTTGCAAACCAATACCTGCTCGGCGTTGGCGTGGCCAAGGATCCCGCTAGGGGCCTGGAATTGATGGAGGCCGTGGTCCGGCAACTCATTGCTCAGGAGGAGGCCGAGCTCAAG
>JBFGLD010001173.1:0-2545 GCA_041576335.1 Anaerolineae bacterium
CGAGACATGGCCGCCGCATCCAGTACCCCCTGGAGCGCTCCCTGCACGCCACCACTGGTGCCCGAGCCCGGCAAAACTTCGAGACGGTAACCCGGCGTAGCGGCCTCAAATTGCGGCTTCACCGCCCTCAAAATAATTGACGTATTACCAGCTCCGGAGATCCTTAGAACAATTTGTGGATTTGCCTTCGGAACCGCCACCGTCGCTGCTTCGGCGCCGCCGCATCCCATTAATGCGACTGCTAAAGCCATGAAGGTCAGGATGGAGAAACTTTTCTTAAGCATTTGGCGACCTTAAACCGCTAATAAAAACATAACTTGACTACTTAGATATATCGGTATTTTTGCGTGTTTGTCCATAAAGAAAGCATAAAGGTTTTCGGGGTTTGGCGGGCCAAACCATATCACGAAAGCCTTAGTCCGGGGGGCGTATAAGCGGGAGGTTAACGATAAAGGTCGCTCCTTGCCCTGGAGTACTTTCTGCGGTGATGGTGCCGCCGTGACGCTCGACAATCTTGCGGCAAATTGCCAGGCCAATGCCGGTCCCTTCGAATTCAGTCCGATTGTGCAAACGTTGGAAAACCTGAAAGATGCGGTCGAGATACTTTTCGTCAAAGCCGATGCCGTTGTCAGTGACCAGGATTTGGCATGTTCCGCTGTGGGGAACTGACTCGGCGGGTATTTCCGACTGACCGTTGAGGTATCGAGCTTGGATCTCAACAATTGGATCGACCGCTTCACGGCGGAACTTTATCGCATTGCTGACCAGATTTTGAAACATTTGTCGCATTTGAGTGGGATCGGCTTCAATCGTCGGCAAAGCGCCAACTTCTACGCGTCCACCCGTTTGCTCGAGGGGTATTTCCAGGTCCGACACAACCGCCCGCGCCACCTGCGTTAGATCTACCGGCTCAAAAGGTTTGGCCCGGGTCGTCACCCGTGAGAAGCTTAATAGATCTTGAATCAACGTTTGCATGCGCGCCGCTGCATTCTGCATTCGGGTCAGGTAGTCTTGTCCCTGGTCGCCCAGCGCCTCGCCATGTTTAGCCCGCAGCCGATCGCCAAAGGCCCGTACTTTTCGGAGCGGTTCTTGCAAGTCGTGCGAGGCCACATAGGCAAAATCCTGCAATTCGCGGTTGCTCTGCTCTAATTTGGTGGTGTAAGTTTTTAGCACCTCTTCCGCCCGTTTTCGTTCGATAATTTCTCGCTGGGCATGCTCATACAAACGGGCATTTTCAATGGCAATTGCTGCCGGGGCTGCCAGCGAACTCAGCAGCCGTAAGTCCTCTTGATCAAAGGCTCGGCTCAACTTGTTGATCACTTCGATCACGCCAATAGTCTCGCCTTTGGTGCGCAGCGGGCTGCACATAACTGAGCGCGTTGTGAAGGTAGACTCCCGATCGAAGTCGCTGTAAAAGCGTGGATCATTTGTAACATCTGAGATTATGACCGGCTCATCGTTCTGAAATACCCAGCCCATGATCCCCTGGTTCAAGGCCAACCGTCTATCTTGAATTAAGCTTGAACTGCCGCCGCCGGCGGCAACCATCCACAGATCTTCCTGGGCTGAGTCGTAAAGCGCCACAGACGTTGCTTCAACCCCCAGCAGTTGGTTGGTATGCTCGGTAATGATCGCCAGTATCTTTTGTAAATCAAGGGTAGAGTTGATCGTCTGGCTAATCGTATTTAAGGCGGTCAGTTCCCCCAGGTACTGATGCATTTCTTGGTAGAGACGGGCGTTTTCGATGGCGCTTGCGGCTTGGTTGGCCAGCATTTGAGCCAGCGAAATCTGCTGATCTGTCAACATTTGCTCTGCCCGGTCCATGACTTCAACCAAACCCACGACCCGATCCTGAAAGATCATGGGCAGCATTAGTAAGGTATTGATCCGGTCGGCTTTCATATAGGCCTTTTCAGCCGAATCAAGGTCAGACTGGCCTATGGTTAAGTGTTGGACACATCTTTCAACCAAGACCCCCTTGGTCAGGGGAAAATCCGTTAGAACAAAGACTTCCGGCTGTGAGCGCTCATCCCTCCACTCGTCGAGACCATGCTCGAACAGCGTAGAAACCGTGTCGGCCACTCGATTCCATTCGGATATCGCGCACGCTTCCATCTCCAGCAGGTGAGTCATTTCCCGAGTTAGCGTGTTCAATACGTGTTCGAGATTCAAGCTGGAAGCCATAGCGGCGCCGGCGGCCTGTAAGGCCAGCAGCTGGCGGTTACGCTGGGCCAGGTTGTTGTTGCTCTGTTCCAGTTTAGCGGCATACGTTTTCAAGGCTTCTTCGGATTGTTTGCGTTCGGTTACATCCCGGCTCATTCCGACCAGCCCTACAATTTTGCCTTGGCTATCTCGCAGCGGAACTTTTATGGTGGACAGCCATTTGGTATTGCCGTCCAAATCCAGGTAAGGTTCTTCCCGGTCGACCAGTGGTTTACCCGACCGGATGACTTCTTGTTCGGCGGCGTAGTACGATTCTGCCATGTTTTGGGGAAAGATGTCGAAGTCTGTCTTCCCGATTAACTCCTCCTGCGTTGTCGCCCGC
>JBFGLD010001174.1:0-2545 GCA_041576335.1 Anaerolineae bacterium
AGGCGACGAATAAGCGCCCTTCATCTCGTTAAAGACAACACCCTTATAGATAATAGGGTCGCCCAAACTCTCCAATTCGTAATGCCAACCCTCCTGCTGCAAAATTTCGGCTGAAATTCGGGGGTAGAAGACAGCGTCGAGATAAACGTCAATCAGGTTGTAAAAGTCCTGCACGTTTTGGCTGGCCACGGGGTAGCAGGTTTTGTCGGGGTAGGTAAAAGCATTGAGAAAGGTTTTTAGCGAGCCTTTAATTAGCTCGACAAACGGTTCTTTCAGCGGATATTTACGCGAACCGCACAGGACCGAATGTTCCATAATGTGGGCGATGCCGGTCGAGTCGTTGGGCGGCGTGCGAAAGGTAATACCAAAAACCTTGTTTTCGTCGTCATTCTCTAATGAGAGCAGTTCTGCTCCGGTCGCCTTGTGGCGAAAAAGCCGAGCCCTGGTATTGAGTTCGGCAATGGTATCCTCCTTGAGCAGTTCAAAACCGTGGTTGTTTATCATTTTTTCCTCTTAGAGACAAATTTCAGCAGTCTAACGTTATGGCTAAGGGTCAGACTACTGAACAGAGATTATCGTTAAAGGCAGCGGGGTTGTCAAACCACGCAGGCAGGGCATTTTTGTTTCTGAAAAATGCCCAAATTCAAATAAAATTCTAACAAACGTGTGCTATCCTAGCGGATAAATAATAGCGTTACGCGTTGACGCTCCCAACCCACCAGCCCGCCCGCTCCGGGCGGTTTTTGATTCTCCGGGTCAGGCAAAAGCCGGCGGAACTGAAACGATTCGTTGGCTTCGTCTTTAATGTTTTTCAATCAGCTTTAAAATTGCAAGGGTGTTCAACAGCGCTTTCGGCACCAGGGAAGAAACCAGAACATATTCCTGCTGTTTACGCCCGTCAGCACTCTGCTCGGAGCAGTGCGAGTTACCGCCATAGGGACCCAACCCGTCAATGGTGGGCATATACTGCCAGGTCCAGTTGCCGTCGCTCAGGCCTCCACGCGCTTCGGGGCTGACTCGCTGCCCCAACGCAGCCGCAGCCTCTTGCCAGATGGACAGCAGGTAATCGCTGCCCTCGTTGCGCGCCCAGGGGGCAGTTTGTTCCAGTAATTCAATGTCAATCTGGCAGGCATAATCTCCTACGGCGTTGCGGACGCTTGACTGCTGCCCCAACGCCATCATGCTTTTCATCCCCGCTTCAAAGACATCTGGCGCAAAGGCTCGCATCTCGACCGCCGCGCTGGCGTAATGGGGTACCCGGTTAATCACCGTGCCCCCTGCCGCCGCCCCCACGTTGAAGGTCAAGTCGCGCGCATAATCGGTTAACTCGGCCACTTGCTGAATAGTTTTAGCCAGTTGGACGATAGCATTAGCACCTTCCTGGTGACTGCTGCCGGCGTGAGCGCCTTTGCCCTCGACGGTCACGTGATAGGTAGCCCGCCCTTTGCGAGATACGACGACGGTCCAATCTCCCCCAACCTCGTGGCCGCCCTCAAATACTAGGCAGGCCAGGGTGTCTCCCGCCAGTTCTTGCCGGCATAATTGGCCAAAATCATCTAATAATTCTTCTTCGGAAGCGTTGAGCAAGACTACCCAGGTGATTTCGTCGTAAGTTTCGGGCGTGATGGCCTGGAGTGCTGCCAAAATCATATAAATCACAACCGTGCCGCCCTTGATGTCGACGGTGCCGGGACCATAAATTTTGTCGCCGGCTTCGCGCCAGACAAAGTTGTTGCGAACCTCTTCATCATGCGGAAAAACAGTATCAAGATGGGACACCAGGCCGATTTTGCGAGCAGTGCGACCCGGGCGGGTTAAGATTACATGCCGCCCAAACATCAGATTGGTCGATTGAACGGTTTTGGCAGTAAAACCCAATTCGGCAAAAGCCGACGCAGTTAAGCGACCTAAAGCATTCACCCCGGCTGAATTGGCCGTAAAGCTGTTGATCGCCACCATCTGCTTTAACAAATCGAGGTGAAATGGCTGGTGCTTTTTCAAATAGGCTTGTAGAAGTTGATAGAGTTCAGGACGTGACATGGACCTTTCCTTCGGATCAGATTTCATAATATGGCCATCAAAATTACATCATCATAAATCCCGTCAAGTTTACGTGCTTTCTGCTGCACCCCCTCAATCGTAAATCCAAACTTTTCGTAGAGTCGAATTGCGCCTTGGTTCGAAGCAAATACTTCTAAAGCGATGCGTTCCAGGCCTTTGGCTCTGGCCTTTTCGATGGTTTTGGTGATGAGCGCCGTGCCGATTCCACGCCCGCGAAAATTTCGGTGGACACCCATGCCCAACCGGCCGGAATGC
Organism: Anaerolineae bacterium; assembly: GCA_041576335.1. Lineage (GTDB taxonomy): Bacteria > Chloroflexota > Anaerolineae > 4572-78 > J111 > JANQQF01. The sequence goes on from JBFGLD010001174.1 coordinate 2,317, forward strand.
CGGAACCCCTCGTATTCGTTGGGCAAAATATCGCACCAGCCCACCACCGCGCCTTGATAAAGCGCCACAAATTGGGCCACATCCTGGGCAATATTGGCTTCGACAAATTCCCTGACCGAAGCAAGGGACGGCGCTTCCAGAAAAATGAGGTAAGCTCGTTCTCGAGCCACCGAGTCGAGACACTGATAGAAACTTTTAATGTATTTTTGGGCAATCGGCACAATTTGGA
>JBFGLD010001175.1:0-2545 GCA_041576335.1 Anaerolineae bacterium
ATGAGCAGTATTGCTGCGGCAGCCATCCTTATCCAGGCAGGATTAGAGCCGGTAATCCAGATGACCTGCCGTGATCGCAATCGCCTGGCTATTCAGAGCGATTTGTTGGGCGCAGCCGCGCTGGGCATCAATAATCTACTCTGTCTATCCGGCGACCACCAATCGTTTGGCAACCACCCCGGGGCCAAGAATGTCCACGACATCGACTCGCTGCAACTGGTACGCATGGTCAAAGCGTTGCGCGACAAAAACAAGTTCCAGTGCGGCGAGGAGATTAGAGGGGGAGGGCCCCGTTTCTTAATTGGAGCGGCCGCCAACCCCTTTGGAGATCCCTTTGAGTGCCGTCCCTATCGCCTGGCCAAAAAGGCTGCCGCCGGCGCCGACTTTATCCAAACCCAGCTTATCTACGATATGGCCCGTTTCAAGGAATATATGAAGCGGGTGGTCGATATGGGCCTGCACGAACGGGTCGCCATCCTGGCCGGGGTGGGGCCGCTCAAGAGCAGCGGTATGGCCAGATACATGCGTGACAGGGTGCCCGGCATGCTGGTGGAGGATAGGTATATTGCCCGCATGGGGGCTGCAATTGCTGATTTCGAGCCACTCAACGGCCTCATCGATCGGGCCAAAGGCTTGGCGGCGCAGTTAGAGACGCCGGCGGACGCAGGCCCGGCCAACGAGGCCCAGCGGGCCGAGCTCGAGGCTGAACTGGCCGACCTTAATCAGCGCATTAAAGAGCTTAAGGCCAGGCGGTCCAATGCCTGGCGTGAAGAAGGTATAAAAATCTGTATCGAGCAGATTCAGGAGTTGCGTCAAATAGAGGGCGTGACCGGGGTTCATATTATGGCCATCGAGTGGGAAGCGGCTGTCGGCCCCATTGTCGAGGGGGCCGGTCTCTGGCCCAGGCCAAGCTTTTCCGGCTCCTCTAACGGGTCAGGACAGTCGGACGGAGGATAACATATGGCCGCAAGACCTTCAAACCGTGAACCACTGGCCCAAACCATCCGGCGAGAAATTGGGGAAAATGTTTATCTCTGCTACCAATGCAGCCGATGCACCAGCGGCTGTCCCCTGGCTGAACCTTTCGACCTGAGGCCCAACCAGGTGATGCGTTCGATCCAGCTGAACGAGGAATCCGTGCTGGAATCAAAAACGATCTGGCTCTGCGCCTCTTGCCAGACTTGCACCGCGCGCTGCCCCGAGGGATTGGACATCGCCGGCGTTATGGATGCGCTGCGTATTGAAGCCCGGCAGAGGGGTATACCTGCCGCCGTCCCGGAGATAGCCAAATTTAGCGATCTCTTCCTGGGCAGCGTTGGCCTTTTAGGTAGGCTGTACGAGGTCGGGCTAATGGCCGGGCTCAACCTCACGACCGGTCGGTTCTTGAAAGATGTCGATCTGGGTCTGGAAATGATGAAGCGGCATAAACTCAGGCTGGTGCCCTCTTTTGCCCGTCCGCCCAAACGGGTTGAACCCGTGGCACCGGCTGAAAATAAAATTGCCTACTTTCCTGGCTGTGCCCTGCACTCTTCTGCTGCCGAATACAATCTCACGGTTCGGGCGGTATGTGAAGCCGTAGGTTTGGAACTGGTCGAGCCGCCGGGCTGGATTTGCTGCGGTTCAAGCCCGGCTCACAGCACCGACCACACCCTGGCCACCGTGCTCCCTATCACCAACCTGGCAATTATTGAGCAAATGGGCCTGGCCGAAGTAACTGCCCCATGCAGCGCCTGTTACTCCCGTCTCAAGACAGCCGGGCGCAGGCTGGCCCAAAATGATGATCTGGCTGCAACAGTTAAGGAGCAGGTGGGGTACGAATATCAGCACACTGTTACCGTGCGACACCTGCTGGATACCCTGGTCGACCGGGTAGGCCTGGACGTCATCAAACGTCACGTTAAGAGACCGCTGGCGGGCCTGAACGTAGCCAGTTACTACGGATGTCTCATCACCCGACCGCCTCAGATCACCGGTGCCGAGCACCCGGAATACCCGATGAAGCTTGACAACCTAATGCAGGTTCTGGGAGCCAGGCCTGTTGATTGGTCCTACAAAACTGATTGCTGTGGTGGCAGCTTAAGCCTGACTCAAACGCCTCTGGCTTTGGAGATGGCCCAACGCATCCTGCAAAACGCACACGATTGCGGTGCGGATGTCGTAACCACAATGTGCCCGCTTTGCCACGTCAATCTGGATGCGCGGCAACGCCAGCTTAACCTCGATTTCAAGCTTCCAATCCTTTACGGCACGCAGCTGGTGGCCCTGGCGTTCGGCCTGGATGAAAAGACGACCGCTCTCCACAAAAACCTGATCGATCCAAGACCGCTTTTGAAGGAAAAATTAGCAGGGGTGAGCGGTTGAGCGCCGGTAGATGATTAACAGTACACTACGATGCCAGGCATCGTTCTAAACGGGGGAGTAAGTTGGGGGGAACTACCCCCTCGCGAAGGGCCAGCCCCCCGGCCTACGGCGTTTTCCTTCAAAACCATGGAAGGTGGGGAATTATGAGAACAATCAATATCAAACCCGTGGAGATCACCGGCAC
>JBFGLD010001176.1:0-2545 GCA_041576335.1 Anaerolineae bacterium
GGGCAATGCCCAAGCCGTCCTGTTTGAGGTCATCGCCCGCAAGACGGTCGATGAAAACATTGCTCGCCGCAGACGGTCACCGCGGTAGGGTCTTTTTCGGCAAATGGTAGGGTTTTCCCCCATATCTTATTCCTCACCCCTATGGTAAATTAATATCTAACCAGCCGCTGCAGCAGTTCGGACTAATTCATCTTCGATACCACTATTTTTCATCCTGTAGGCGCGATTAAAACCAGATATGGCAGCGGCTGGGCAAGAGCTTCCCGAAGGCTCACGACGCAATCCATTTACCGGATTTCCCCGGAACTTCAACTTCAACTCAAGCCTTCGGGAAGTAGCCTGGACCAGACCTGACCGGTTTCGGAAACCGGTCAGGTCTTTGTTTAGCCGCAAAATGGGCAGTGCGCCATCCTACTCGCGCCTGCGAGACCGGATCTTCTCGATCAACTCCTCCAGCACTAATGGATGGCCGGCGATGATCGGTTCGGGGGCTAAACGGCCGGAAAGCAACTGTTGATAGTCGACCGGTCTACCGGATAGATAACGCAATTCACCACCAACCCGGAGCAATATTGCCGCGCCGGCAGCCACATCCCACAAGTTTGCTTTGGGCGCGAATGTTGCCGTTGCCGTGCCGCGGGCAGTATAAACCAAATTAACCGCAATGCTGCCGAGAGCTCGCGTTCGTCGTACTTTAATCGTAAAATCAGCATGGGAAGTTGAGGCAATGGCCAAAAATCCCTTATCTGCCCAGTCTGAACGCAGCCTACCTTTCAGATTTCGTCCGTTACAGTAAACGTCCCCATGAGCCGTGGTGTAGGTCAAGTCATCCAGCAGCGGCATATAAAATAGGCCAAAGTGAGGCTGCCCTTGATGGAGCAGGCCGATAGAAATCCCCCAGCCCGGCAGCCCCTGGACAAAGGCCGTCGTGCCGTCGATGGGATCAACAGCCCACACGTTGGGCGAGTGAGCGCGGTTTTTGTCTCTCGTACCTTCTTCGCCGATCATATGGTGGTCCGGGAAGGTCCCTCGTATCTGCTCCCCTAAGTATCGTTCGATTTCCAAATCGGCTTTAGTTAAAAATGTATTGTCCGGTTTAAGTTCCGGAGTCACATTTTTGAAATAGCCCAGGGCAATTTGACCAGCCTGGCGCGCCCAGGAAATTACCTCGTTGACGGTATCGGGGGAAATTACCAAAGCGGGATTAGAATTTGTCATTAGAAAAACCTCAGGTATTTATAGCAACAGCTTAATGCTAGTGTACCATTTTTGACCGGAATTGCGAACATCAAACAAATAATAGTGATTTCGCAGCATGCTCCCCCGCCAAGCGGGTAAAAGGCCTGCGTTCTGCTCCCCACCGCGGCAGCTTATTTGCTTAATCTTTCACCCGAAAATATAATCAGCTTCATTTAGCCTGGACATCTCATGAAAGCAAGTTTTTGCACCCTTATTTTTGCCGTTAAAACTCATTGCCTGGTTTATGGCGTCGTGGCTGATTTTACCAAAACTGGGTTATCGAAATTCTCTTGAGATCCATGCCCATTAATGACAGATTTGGAGGGTAATTGATGTTTTTTGACAATGTAACGATTGAAGCCGTCGCCTATGAGTTAGGCCCTCACCGGATCACCTCAGCCTCGCTTGAAGGGCAAATTGCCGGTACTATGGAACGTTTGGAGATCCCACCGGGCCAGCTTGAAAACCTGACCGGCATCCGTGAACGACGCTTTTGGGATCCAGGGGTACAGCCCAGCGAGGCCGCAACTTTGGCTGCGCGAAAGCTGATTGACGAAAGCGGTATTGACCCAAACGAGATTGGCTGTCTGGTCAACACTTCTGTTTGCAAAGATTTCATCGAACCGTCAGTCGCGAGCCTGGTGCACGGCAATCTAAAGTTATCTCCTCTCTGTCTTAATTTTGACATTGGCAATGCTTGCGTCGGTTTTCTTAACGGTATGCAAACTGTAGGCATGATGATCGACTCGGGCGCGATCAAATACGGTCTGGTTGTCTGCGCCGAAGGCTCCAGGGACGGAGTCGAGGCCACTATCCGGCGGCTACAATCCCCGACGACAACGCCCGATGAATACCGTCTAAATTTTGCATCGTTGACTATTGGTTCCGGGGCAGTAGCGATGCTGCTTACCCACAAAAAGTACTCTCGCACGGACCACACCGTCAACGGCTTTGTTAATATGGCGGCCACGGAACATAACCGGCTGTGTACCGCTACGCCAACCGAAATGATTACCTATGCGGCCGAACTAATGCATGCCGGTTTCACCTTGGGCGGCCGCACCTGGAAGTCTGCACTTCAACAACGATCGTACAACTAAAAAGCTTTGGGATTACTCTCGGGTCCAGAAGGATTCCTTCCCCACCCTCGATGTCTATGATTAAAAGACAATCTTTCGCTTTCTTTAAAGCCTCCGTCAAAGCCGGGCAATCACAAAAACCTCTTACGCTTACCTGCACTTCAGCGCCGTTTAATTTAACCAGCTTTTTCATCATGTGCCGGTCAACGACATTCGATTCAAACGCA
>JBFGLD010001177.1:0-2545 GCA_041576335.1 Anaerolineae bacterium
AGTTGGGAGGCCTTGCAGACGCTATCGGAACAATACGGCTGGGAGGTTGCCTATACCGATAACGTCAAAACAGAAGACATGGAAGATCTGTTGCGAGGTTATGGCCAGCAAGGATACGACCTTGTCTTCGGTCCGGGCTGGTTATTTGGCGACCCAATGGTCGAAATATCGGCAGAATTCCCTGATACACGCTGGGTTAACGTCAATCTGAATACGACGGCTGGCGACAATTTCAGTTCCAACGGCTGGGTAACCGGTGAACTGGCTTATTTTTTGGGCCGGGTTGCGGCCGAGAAATCAAAAACGGGTAAATTAGGCTGGATTGGTGGGACCGAGTCACCACTGATTGCCTATGATTTTGAAACTTACAGCCAGGGTGCCAAAGAGATCAATCCCGAGGCTGAATTGACTATTAGTTACGTGGGAAGCTGGCAAGACCCAGCCAAGGCCAAAGAACTGGCGCAGGCTCAGATTGAGGCCGGGGTTGACATCATCCTGTCCGTTGCCGGATCGGGTGACCTGGGCGTCTTTGAAGCTATCACCGAGGCCCAGGAGAATGGGACTGAGGTTTGGCTTATGGGGTGGACCGGTGACCAATGTGAATTTCTGCCCGATTACACCCTGGCCAGCGTGGTCCAGCTGCCCGGCTTCTTGCTGAAAATCGCCGGCGATGAGTATCAGGCCGGCACGCTACAGCCTGGGCATTCCATCTACGGCGTAAAAGACAAGGCGCAATACATCTCCTGGTGTGGTGAAAACGTCCCGAAAGCAAGCCAGGAAGAAATTGATAAGATGATCCAGGAATACATTGACGGGGAACGTGACGTGCCTCATCGCACCGATCTGTAGCCGGCCGGGACTCATCAATAAAGGTTTTTGATTTCCCCGGGGTTGAGGGAGTTCCCCTCAACCCCGCCACTTCCTGCGCAAAAGATGCCATGCCAAGATATCCTGCATTCCGGGCATTAGAACCGAGAGAGAACGATCAGTGAGTGAGTTGCTGAGGGTCGAGTCGCTCCGCAAAGCTTTTTCCGGGGTGGTCGCCAACGATGATGTATCCATAAACGTTAATGAAGGCGAAGTGTTAGCATTACTCGGCGAAAATGGGGCTGGCAAAACTACCCTGATGAATTGTGTATATGGTCTCTACCAGCCTGATGCCGGTAAGATATTCTGGCGTGGCCGAGAGACGGATATACCCGATAGCCGCACTGCTGTTGAGTTGGGGATTGGTATGGTGCACCAACACTTCATGCTCATTCCTGTTCTGTCAGTGGTTGAGAATGCGGCGCTTGGTTTACGCTCCTCGCGCGGCCTATTGCTCGATCTGGATATAGTCGAGCAACATCTGAACGAATTGAGTCGTGAGTTTGGGCTCGATATTGCGCCGCAGGCCAAAGTCTGGCAGCTGCCGGTCGGATCCCAACAACGGGTCGAGATCCTGAAAGCGCTCTACCGTGAGACTCGACTGCTGATCCTTGATGAACCGACGGCGGTGCTCACGCCGGGTGAGGTCAAAGACTTGATCACGGTGATACGGCGGTTGACCGAGCGGGGGCTTGGGGTGATTTTTATCTCACACAAACTAGAAGAAGTCATGCAGGTCAGTGACCGGGTGACGGTACTGCGCGACGGCCAAGTCGTCGGCACGGTCAAAACTACTGAAACAACACCTCGCGAACTGGCCTATATGATGGTCGGTCGCGAAGTGGTGCTGGATATTCAAAAACGTGCCTTCCAGCCGGCTGAAGTTATGTTGGAGGCCCAACACCTGCACGTACTCGGAGACCGGGGGCTGCCGGCCCTTAATGATGTGTCATTTCAAGTACAGGCCGGTGAAATATTGGGGATAGCTGGCGTGGATGGGAACGGGCAGCTTGAATTGGAAGAAGTGATTTGTGGTTTGCGCGATTTAATGGGTGGTGAAATCCATATTTCAGGGCAGTGCGTCAACCATTACTCTCCCTCGCGCCGACACGACCTGGGTCTGGCTCATATTCCCAGCGACCGGCTCGACCGCGGGCTGGCGACCGGGTTAAGCGTTGCCGACAATCTGGTTGCCAGTCGTATTAGTAGAAAACCTTTTTCAAGACTGGGGCAACTCAACTTACCCGCTATCCAGGACTTTGTTCGGCGAGCCATAGCCGAATTCAAAATACGAACCGCCTCCCCGACAGCTCCGGCCAGTACGCTGTCGGGTGGAAATCAGCAGCGGATCATTCTGGCATCAGCCCTGGAGCATAACCCGCAGGTCATCATTGCGGCGCAGCCAACCCGGGGCCTGGACGTTGGGTTGATGCAGCAGGTGTATCGGCGCTTACTAACAGAGCGAGAAAAAGGAAAAGCCATCCTACTCATCTCTACCGAGCTTGACGAGATTCTGGCCTTGAGTGATCGAATTGCGGTGATGTACCGGGGCGAAATCATGGGGATCCTGCCAACCGCTAAGGCGGATATCAACACCATCGGCCTGATGATGGCCGGGCATCGACTGTCTTCAGTAGAGACAGAGGCGGCATGACAGAGACAGTGTCGTCCCAAAGTC
>JBFGLD010001178.1:0-2544 GCA_041576335.1 Anaerolineae bacterium
ACCCGTGCCGCCCACACCAACACCCGTGCCGCCCACACCCATGCCCGAACCTCCTACGCCAACGCCCGTGCCAACCGACACCCTTGTGCCATTAATTGATACCGCAATCCCGATCCAACCGACTGCCATCCCAACCGACACCCCGATCCCCCCAACCGAGCTTCCAATCGTCAACCCGATGCCGAACGAGACCGTTCAACCTATGTTAACCCAAAAGTAGACTATGGCCGGATAGCTCCGGCACGACTGGCCGAAAATATTGCAGGCCGCCAGGATCTGGGTAATTCAACAGGATAAGAAAACATAGTCAACAAATTAGCCTTTATTTCGATCGCAGCGCTCATTGCCGCTGACCTATTTCTCGTGCGTCAAAGCGACACCGCTTTGCCACGCCCAGAATATTCCACTTAATAGGCCACACGCCTAAAATTGCGGAGATCCTAGCCATCTGACCAGGGTAAAGCCTCGCCACTTGTCCAACTTAAAGTCTCTACAGATGGCTGATCTGTTTTACGATCAATTGACTTAGACTGTTACTGGGTCCAGTCGGTCCACTACCGATTCATAAGTGACAGTTGGTGACAGTCACGTTAGACGGATAAAAAACGGCTTGATTTTGGCCGGTATTACAGTAGAATACGGTTATAAAGTGCTGTCACCTCGGACCAACTTTTTTCCAATAATTGTGTAGTGGCGACAGCGTGACCGCGCGTCCGGTTATCGTGAAGTGTGAGAGGAATTAAATGAAAATACTCATTCGATGGATTATCATTAGTGTCTCGCTTTTTGCAGCAGCCTGGCTGGTGCCGGGTATTCGAGTAGATGGCAACGCCTGGGTCGTCTTCGGCGTGATGGCCGTCATTCTGGGCCTGGTTAACGCATTGGTGCGCCCGATACTCACGTTCTTATCTTGCCCGCTGATCATTCTCACGTTAGGCTTGTTCGTTTTGGTAATTAACGCGATTACCCTATGGTTGGCTTCGGTCATTGCCGTCAATTGGCTGGGCATTGGCTTTTACGTCGACGGCCTGTGGCCGGCTTTTTTGGGCGCACTCGTCGTCAGTATTGTCTCGGTTATCTTATCGGCCCTGATTCGAGAAGGCGATTAGACCAGGTAAGCGGACAATGCTGACCGGTATCAGGCATACACCAAATTCGTCGCCCGAGAATCGTAAAACAATACGCAGCACTTATATTAAAGGAGAAACTAAGCGTGACCATCCGTAATCTGGAATATATGTTTAAACCTCAGTCGGTGGCCGTTATCGGCGCTTCAACCCAGCTTCACAGCGTTGGGGCGACGGTTATGCATAACCTGCTGGCCGGCGGATTCGAAGGACCGATCATGCCGGTCAACCCCAAATATAGGGCGGTTTCAGGTGTCCTGGCCTATCCAGATGTAAAGAGCTTACCGGTGTCCCCCGACCTGGCCGTTCTCTGCACCCCCCCGCCAACGATCCCAGGATTAGTTGCCGAGCTTGGGGCGCGTGGCACCAAGGCCGCCCTTGTACTTACAGCCGGTTTAGAGCGAGAAAGCCTCGAACCAGGTCGAACCTTGCAGCAGGCTATGCTCGAGGCCGCCAAACCGTATCTCCTGCGCATTCTGGGCCCCAATTGTGTCGGCCTGATGATTCCCGGGCACGGGCTCAACGCCAGCTTTGCCCATACCAATCCGCTGCCGGGAAAAATCGCGTTTGTTACTCAATCAGGGGCATTGGCCACGGCAGTGCTCGACTGGGCCAAATCCAACGGCATCGGGTTTTCAAGTTTCGTCTCTCTTGGCAATAGCGCTGATGTGGATTTCGGTGATGTTCTCGACTATTTGGGCAGCGACCCCGCCACCCGCGCCATCCTGCTATATATTGAGGCGATTAGGGAAGCGCGCAAATTCATGTCCGCGGCACGAGCTGCCGCCCGCAACAAACCGGTTATCGCGGTCAAGGCCGGCCGGGTGGCCGAAGGAGCCAAGGCCGCGGCCTCGCATACCGGGGCGATGGCCGGGGCGGATGACGTCTATGAGGCCGCGCTTAGACGGGCCGGTATCCTTCGAGTCGAGACGATCGAAGATTTATTCGACGCCGTTGAGACCCTGGCCCGGGCGCGCCCTTTGCGCGGCGACCGCCTGACGATTGTCACTAATGGCGGCGGTGCCGGCGTGATGGCCACGGACGCCCTGATCCGGAGCGGTGGTCGCCTGGCCTCCCTGTCAAAAGAAACGCTGACACGGCTGGATAGTTTCTTGCCACCAAACTGGTCGCACGGCAACCCGGTCGATATCATCGGCGATGCCCCGGCCGAGCGCTATGTCGAAACGCTCAAAACGCTCCTGGAGGATCCGGAAACGGACGCTATCCTGTTTATCAACGCCCCGACCGCAATTGTGCCTAGCGAAGATATTGCCAAGGCCTTAGCGCCGGTGGCCAAAGAGGCGCGTCACAACGTTTTGGCCTGCTGGCTGGGCCGTGAGGGCGTAGCCGGCGCTCGCCGTATTTTTGCCGAAGCCGATATCCCAACCTACGACACGCCCGAAGATGCCGTCGGCGG
>JBFGLD010001179.1:0-2543 GCA_041576335.1 Anaerolineae bacterium
AATGTCAGCGAGGAAAAAGTGGTAAAGCCGCCCAAAAAGCCAACCGCCACAACCAGCCGTATCTCCGGGGGAACGTTCAACCGTCCGGTGGCCAGGGTCAGGAAAAAAGCAATCAAGAAACTACCGCCCAGGTTGGCCAGCATCGTGCCATAGGGAAAGTCGACCCCCCACCGATTGGCGGCTCACTGTTGCACCAGAAAACGAGCATTGGCCCCGATGAAGCCGCCCACTCCAATCCAAAAGTATTGTAACATCGTTTTCATCAAAATAAAAAATGATGCGCCTCAATAAAGAAGCGCATAACCAAGGCGGTATTAAGGCACACAAATAACCAGCGGTTTATTTCCGCCGGGCTATACTAAGTACAACGACAAAAGTTCTTATGAGTGTATAATAAGGGAAGGAGGCAGAAATGAATGCGATAAGGCTCTTTCCCTTAAGTCAGGAAGCCATCCAAGAGTTGGATGAGTTGTATCAGACAACCAAAGATGTCCGAGTCAGAACGCGCAGCCAAATGGTGCTATTGTCGGGCGAAAAGGATCTGACGGCAAGTGAAATAGGTAGCATTGTGCGTTGCAACACTCAGACGGTCAGAACGTGGCTCAAGCGATACCAGGCCGAAGGGGTCAATGGGTTGTACGATGAACCCAGAAGTGGAGCGCCGGGTAAAGTCACGCCGAGCTATCAAGAAAAACTGGTCCAAACGGTGCGACAAAGACCGCGCTCATTAGGCTTACCCTACTCGCTGTGGACTTCACAACGACTGGCAGATTACATGGCCGAAGAAACCGGAATTCGGGTCCATGAAAAAACAGTTCGGCATCATCTCAAAGCGGCGGACATTGTTTTAAGCCGGCCGCAACATAAAATCAGTAGTCCAGACCCTGAATATGAGCTAAAAAAAAGACGATTGAAGAAAAACGAGACAATTTGAAGCCCAATGAAGTCTTTTACTATGTCGATGAGTTCAATATCAGTTGGCAACCGACCCTGCGTGCCATGTGGAGCCCTAAAGGACAGCAGATCATGATCGCTACCCCAGGTCAGCCTAAGAAGCATTATGGCATCGGTGGGATCAATTATCACACCGGTCAAACCCTGCTCCTAATCCGCAAACGCAAACGCCGGCCGCAAATTGCTGAGTTCTTGCAAACCTTGCTCGATAAGCATCCCCAGCAGGTCATCTATGTCGCCTGGGATAATTACATCTGCCATCAAGATGATGAAGTTGATGCCGTTGTTCGTGGCGCAGCCGGTCGCTTAGTCTTGTTATATTTGCCGACCTACAGTCCTTGGCTCAACCCAATCGAGATGCTTTGGCGTCATTTTCGCCGAGAGGTGACTCATTGCGAAATCTTTGAAACTGTCCAGGCTCTCTTAGACGCTTCTCGCGATTTTTTTGATCGGTACAATCAATTACCTCATAAACTCTTATCTATCATTGGCGCTCCTTTTCAACATCTGTTACCGATTGATCCCTAAAGATTTATGTCGGTGTACTTAGAGGGCGGAGGAGGAAAAGAATGTCTCAACACCAACCAAGGACTCAACCAAATCGGAACGGTCAATTAGAGACCGAGGTGCCAGATCCGGAAGTGGTCCCTCGGGCCAAACGCCGACAATTCAGCGCCCAGTACAAACTGCGCATTCTGACCGAAGCGGACCAATGCACCCAGCGGGGTGAGATTGGGGCCTTGCTGCGACGAGAAGGCTTGTACTCATCCCATCTGACGACCTGGCGCAAACAACGGGACCAAGGGCAATTACAAGGGCTAACCCCCCAAAAGCGAGGGCGTAAACCAGACCCCCAGGCGGCCGAACTGGCTCGGTTACAGCGAGAAAATGCGCAGTTGCGCCGCCGGCTGGAACAGGCTGAACTGATTATTGATGTCCAAAAAAAAGTTGCGCAGATGCTTGGGCTGACCCCAGCCGAGCGCGAGCAGGACGCCGAGACATGATCGCTCAGGCTGAACAATTAGGTCAACAACTGACGGTTTCCGGGGCTTGTCAGGCGCTGGGCGTGCCCCGCAGCAGCGTGTATCGAGCCCGCCAGCCCCAGTCAGCCCAGGCAAGCCGGCCAAAGCCAGAGCGAGCCTTGAGTGAGACTGAGCAAGCTGAAGTCCGGGCGGTGCTCAATAGTGAGCGGTTCCAGGATTGCCCGCCCCGGCAAGTATACGCCACCTTACTGGACGAGCAGACCTACCTGTGCCACTGGCGCACGATGTATCGCATTTTGAAAGCGCATCATGAAGTACACGAACGGCGCCATCAATTGAAACATCCCCGCTATGCCAAGCCGGAGCTGGTAGCCACGGGCCCCAATCAACTGTGGAGCTGGGATATCACCAAGCTCAGCGGGCCAGCCAAATGGCATTACTACTACCTGTACGTGATCCTGGACGTCTTCAGTCGCTATGCGGTCGGCTGGCTGCTGGCCGAGCAAGAGTCGGCCCAATTGGCCGAGACCTTAATTGCCGAGACCTGTGCCAAACAGGATATCACCCGAGATGCATTGACCCTGCACGCTGACCGGGGTGGGCCCA
>JBFGLD010001180.1:0-2540 GCA_041576335.1 Anaerolineae bacterium
GCACCGGTGGCATTGGTTTAGGCAACACGGTGTGCTATAATGATGCCACTTGGGGTGGTGTGGTCATCAAAAGGGTTGCTTAGCGATGCAAGCGTTGACGTACTGGAAAACGGTAACGATGGATCATGTCAATTTTTTAGAGCAAATTATTGCTTTTCTCAATCAGCATCAGATTCAATACTGTGTAATCGGCGGGCAAGGTGTTAACGCTTATGTAGAACCGGTGGTCAGTCTCGACTTAGATCTTGTGATTATCGCCGATCAGCTTGAGCAGGTCGAAGCCCTGCTGCTAACCGCTCCTTTTCAAGTGAAACGCTTTCCTCATAGATTGAACCTGACGCTGCCCGGTTCGGATTTACGCATTCAGATTCAAACTGATCCCCGCTATGCCACCTTCCCTGAGCGGGCTGTGGGGTGTGATCTACTTGGGTTGACCCTACCGGTCGCCGCGCTTCCTGACATTTTGCAGGGCAAGATTTGGGCAGTGCAAGACCCCACTCGGCGCGCCAGCAAACGCCAAAAAGACTTGGCCGATATTGCCCGCCTGTTGGAAGCATACCCCGAGTTATACGCTCAAGTGCCCGAAGACGTTCTAGCCCGCTTGCTCTAAAGATCGACCCTGAAAAAAGTTTCCCCATATATTATCCCTCAACAAAATAGGAGATCCTTTCGGATTCCTCCTGAACAAAACGTATAACTTCACTTACCGTAAATAATTCAGTTTTGACTTTTTAAGGCATAGGATTAGAATTGGAGTTTCTGCTTTTCAGGAGCACTCATGCCTAAGAGTCGTCTCACCACCATTTTCGCCATCGTATTTGTCGATCTGCTTGGCTTCAGCCTGATTTTACCCCTCGTTCCGTTTTACGCCGGGGCGTATGGGGCCAGCGCCACGCTGGCCGGCCTGCTCATCGCATCCTATGCAGCGGCGCAGTTTATTGGCGCGCCGATACTTGGCCGGCTATCTGATCGCTACGGCCGGCGGCCCGTACTATTGGCCAGCATCTTTGGCACCGCACTCGGGTTCTTGTTGTTAGGTGTAGCGGACCCGCTGGGCACGTGGCTGGCCGGTTTGCTGCCGGCCAGCTTGACCAACCTAATCAGTCAAAATCATATTATCCTGGGCTTACTCTTTGCCAGTCGCATCATTGACGGTTTGACGGGCGGTAATATTTCGGTAGCTCAGGCCTATATCGCCGACGTGACCGACGAGTCTAATCGAGCCAGGGGTATGGGGCTGATTGGGGCGGCTTTTGGCCTGGGATTTATCATCGGCCCGGTCATCGGAGGTACACTAAGTGTGTGGGGCTACGCCGTGCCTGCCTTCGCAGCGGCGGGCTTAGCTTTCTTAAACCTGATCGCTGTTTTTATCTGGCTGCCCGAATCGCTGACCGAGGCGAAGCGCGCTGATCTGACCCACCGCACTCACGCCGTCCTTGACCTGCAGGCGTTACAAGGGTCGCTCCGGCGACCACGAGTAGGACCCCTGCTATATACGCGCTTTTTCTTTGGCCTGGCCTTCGCCACGCTTGAAACGATATTTCCGCTGTATGCCGAGTACCGGTTGGATCTCAACGAACAATCCACCAGTTACATCCTGGCCTACGTGGGCGTGTTAATCGTTTTGGTGCAGGGCTTTGCCATTCACCGTTTAACCACTCGCTTTCATGAGCGTTATTTGATCGTCGCCTCTGTCATCGCAATGGCCTTCTCACTCTTAGGTTGGGCCTACACCCCTAATGTGCCCGTCCTGCTCGTGGTCCTCATGCCAATTGCGCTGGCCGCCGGCGTTCTAAACACCACGCTAAACAGCGCGCTCAGCAAAGCGGTCTATCCCGAAGAGGTGGGCGGCACACTCGGCCTATCCGCTTCGCTCGAAAGCCTCACGCGGGTAATCTCCCCTTTGGCAGGGGGGTTACTGCTGCAGCGTTTGGGCACTTCAGCGCCCGGTCTCTTCGGTGCGCTGATTCTTATGGGACTGGCGCCCTTTGTCTGGCGTTGGCTAATTGCCAAGCCCGCCCCGCCGCTCCCCGAACGGAGCCTTGAGCCAAGGCCGGCCACACCGATCGAGGTTAAGTCTTAGCCGCCAGGATCGCCAAGACAGACTTGTCCGGCAGTAACTCGTCATTTAAAGCGCGCGCGACCATCTCCGCCCGGGAACTTACCCCTAGCTTGGCAAAAACCCGCCGCAAATGAGTAGAAACCGTCCAGGGGCTGAT
This sequence comes from Anaerolineae bacterium, assembly GCA_041576335.1. Classification (GTDB taxonomy): domain Bacteria; phylum Chloroflexota; class Anaerolineae; order 4572-78; family J111; genus JANQQF01. The sequence continues at coordinate 2,220 of JBFGLD010001180.1, forward strand.
GTCTAATACCCTGGCGATGACCTTATTCGGATGCCCCTTGGCTACGAGACGAACAATCTCCTTTTCGCGCGGGCTTAAACTGATCAGCGGGTTGCACAAGCGGACAAAAGAGCGCATCAGGGTATATCGAATATCATCGATCTCGATGTCAAACATAATCTCCTGGATAATCTCTCCGTCCTGATCCAAACTATACGGCTGCCCCTCGTTGCCAACGTGCTCAATAAGCTGACGGAGTAAATCTTCTACTTCGGGCGGCGTTCGAACCTTATAAGCACGGGTTTCATGTTGCTCGGCTTCTGCTAGTAAAGGCTCCATCGC
>JBFGLD010001181.1:0-2536 GCA_041576335.1 Anaerolineae bacterium
ATCCCCTGAAGCAAGGCAAGCAGTAGATGAGTTTTTGCGTTTTCGCCACGTTGTCCGCAATATCTATGCTTTCCAGTTTGACTCGGAAAGGGTGGAGCGACTGGTACAATTGATGCCATCTGCTTTTCAACAGGCTAACACTGAACTGCTAGCTTTTGCCGAATTTTTGGAACAGGTCGGTCAAGACGGATAATATTGTCGCCGCCTGTCTGGTTGGGCCAATCTATTATGGGCACGAGTCTCACCCAGTCCCGAATTAGCCTAAAGAAGATCGCTCTACCCGCTTCGCACGGCGGCTGGGGTTTTTTGCTTGAGCCGATCTTATTAGGCTTGTGGGTCGCCCCGTCAATGGCGGGGGCCTGGCTCGGCCTGGCCGCCGTAGGGGCCTTTCTGGCCCAGCAGCCCTTAAGGCTAACCATCGGCGATTGGCGCAAGAGACGGCGTTATGCTCGTACGGCCTGGACCGAGCGGTTTTCATTGCTGTACCTGGCGATAGCCTTGGCCGCGTTTGTGCTGGCCATCGCCAGCGCCCGAGCTTCATTTTGGCTGCCGCTGGGACTGGCCGCACCTCTGGCCGTGGTTCAGCTATATTATGATGTTAGCAATCGCGGCAGAGCGTTTATCCCGGAACTCTTGGGGGCCGGAGCCTTAGGAGCGGTGGCTGCGGCGATGGCCCTGGCCGCAGGCTGGGCGACCGCGCCGGCCTTAGCCCTGTGGGGCATTCTGCTGACTCGAGCGCTTGTTTCCATCGTGTACGTGCGAGCCAGACTTCGACTTGAACGAGGGCAGACCATCGACGCCGCTCCGGTCTGGGTTGTTCATCTACTTGGCCTGCTCGCCCTGGCCGGGTTGGCCTTTGGCAGTTTGATCCCGTGGCTGGCGGTACTGGCGCTGCTTGTGCTGCTAATTCGTGCCGTCGCCGGGCTGTCCTCCTATCGCCGGGCCGTGCGCGCACGCACGGTCGGTTTTCAGGAATTAGGCTACGGCCTGCTTACTGTAACTCTGACGGCCCTGGGTTACACCTTCAACTTGTAGTACGATTATTTGGCTTACACCAGGACCTTCGTTTGCCATAGCCGCATGATTGAGTGTTGAATTTTTTGGTGACTCAATATACAATACACCCTCAGGAAACAAAAGCTTTACAACCTAAGGTCTTGCAGAGGAGGCAACATGTCCCTTGAAAGTAATTTGCAGCAGGAACAGGTCATTCATCTTGATTTGAACCGGTTTGCTGCGGTCGAGATAGGCACGTCGGTAAGACAAACGATTGAAAAGATGAGACGTACCTCACATCACTGCGCCGTTGTTTTGGATCAAGGTACCTTGGTTGGCATCTTTACAGACCGTGATATTTTGAGAAAGGTTGTTGATGCCCCAGATACTTGGGAAAAAACTATCGAGGAAGTTATGACTTATTCGCCGATCTCGGTCGACTCGATGGACTCCGCCGATAAAGCGTTAGCCTTGATGGACAAAAAGCACTTCCGCAACGTTCCTGTTGTCGACCAAAACGGGGTCGTCCTCGGTAACTTAACGCACTATGCCATTATCAAATACCTGGCCGACCGCTTTCCGGAATCGGTTTACAACCTGCCGCCGGATCCCGAACAGTTGAGCCACATCCGCGATGGGGCTTAAGTTATCGAAACCGGCTCTAATTTTCCGGCCAGTGGGCCGCTGTCAGGCCGGGAGATTTTCCAGTTCCTGCCGCCTTAGCGGCGTTGATCACGACTAAAAAACTCCCGGTAGGCCGGGGGGCGAGGGGGTAGCTCCCCCGGTTACTCCCCTTTTTGAACGATGCCTCAGCGTCGTTGATAATTCAGAATAAACTCAAACATATACTGTAGAGCAACTTTTTAAGGAGGAATGTTTAAATGGCTGAACTTAAGCGGGCTGAATTTGAAGACACCCAATCAGTAATTATTCGTTTCGCCGGAGACTCCGGCGATGGGATGCAGCTGACCGGTACTCAATTCAGCAATACCGCCGCCGTGTTCGGGAATGACATTAGCACCCTGCCAGACTTTCCGGCAGAAATCAGAGCGCCTGCCGGAACGCTGGCCGGGGTCAGTGGCTTTCAGGTGAACTTCTCCAGTGAAGACATCCTCACGCCCGGTGATGCTCCCCAGGTGCTGGTAGCGATGAACCCCGCTGCTCTCAAAGTGAATCTGTCCGATCTGGAACCGGGCGGCAAATTAATCGTTAACACCGATGCCTTCACAGACAGCAACCTCAAAAAAGCCGGATACGACAGCAACCCGCTGGAGGATAGCAGTCTGGATAGCTACGAAGTTCACAAACTGCCGATTACGACGCTCAACCGCAGCGCCTTGCACGATATTGAGGGGTTGACAACCAAAGATATTGACCGCTGCAAAAACTTTTTTGCCCTTGGATTGACCTTTTGGATGTTTGACCGCCCTTTGGATGTTACCCTGGACTACATCGCCGACAAATTTGCCCGGCGACCTGAACTGGTCAAAGCCAACCAGACTGCGGTCCGGGCCGGCTACAACGTTGGCCACAATACCGA
>JBFGLD010001182.1:0-2536 GCA_041576335.1 Anaerolineae bacterium
AAATGAATCCGGCCGGAGCCAACGTCAATTTCCCCTTTTTAGACATTCATCCCTCCCGGATAAATGTGTTCCGCACCAATGCCCGGCTCGATCAGACTTTTGACCACATTGGCTTATTCAGCAGAGATCACCGCCTACCGACCTACAGTGACAATGTTGTAATGGGGCAAAATCCGCGCGGCCCAGATTATAGTGTGTTTAACTTTGTCGAGCTCTTTAGCGAAGCCCTTAATCGCAAACCCTTCCCCGAATTATCAACCGGGGAAAAGCTGGCTTTCTACAAGCGATTTGAACACAATGTCAGCGACCATATGCCGCTGTGGCTGCGGCTGCCACTGCCTTAGGTAGAGCCACCTTCAGCGTCCCGTCTCCACCCATAGCTGTTCCCCATCGGTGATGAATTCAATGGTACCATGCTCATCGGTGCGCAGGATTATCAGCCCGCGTTCGGCGTAGCGTTCCAGTACTTCCGGCGAGGGATGGCCGAAGCGGTTATCTTCTCCGACTGAGATGACCACAATTTGCGGATTAACCGCTTCTACAAAGGCTGTACTGGAGGAGGTTTTGCTGCCGTGGTGGGGGCTTTTGAGGACAGTGGCGGCCAGCGGCACGTCGCCTAAGACTAGGTTACGTTCAACTGGCGCTTCAATATCTCCCGGTAGAAGAAAACTGACTGCGCCGTATTGCAGGTGCAGCACGATAGAGTGGTTATTCGGTTCGTCGAGGCGGCTCGTATCTGGACCGGGGCTGAGGATGGTCCCGGTAATACCCCGACCCAGGGCCAACTGCATGCCCGCCTGCCCGATAACCGGATCCAGTTGGTCTTCCGCCAGCTCTGCCTCCCACTCCCGGTAAAGCTGGCTCTCGCCGGCCACATCGCTGGCTAACACCTGCTTAATCCGGAAGCGACCCGGCAGCGAGACCAGTCCGCCCAAATGGTCAGCGTCAGGATGCGTATTGACCACCACATCCAACGAACGGTCCCAGAACGGCATGGTTTGCCCTAAACGCCAATTGAGTTCAGTTGCCGCAGGACCCCCGTCGATGAGGATTTGACGGCCATCCGGCAACGTGATCAGGATGGCATCTCCCTGGTCCACGTCCAGAATGGCCACATGCAGACGCCCATCCGGCAACATCAAAACAGCGGACCAGACCAGGACGGTGACGGCACCCATCCCGCCCAGCCAGAGACGGGTCGTGACCGTGCCAATATGGGGTAGGCGAAACCGGGGTTGACCTTGTCTTTCAGCGGTGAGGCGCCTGGCCCACCAAATCCCGGCGGCGATAGTGGCATACATCAAGAGCAGCAGCCCATCCGGAAACGTACCCAGATCAAGGGAGGCGTACGGCAGGCGGGCCGTTAGCTCGACCACCCAAACCGACCAAGCCAGCGGCAGCCAGACCAGCCAGCCGATGAGCTGCCCCACAGGCAGCCAGACCATGCCGGCCAGAGCCGCCAGGCCCCCTAAAATCATAATCGGCGGTTGGGCGGGTAGAATGAGCAGATTACTCCACAGCGACACCAAGGATAACCGCCCAAAATGATAGACGATGAGCGGGCCGGTCATGATCTGGGCCGCCAGCGTGACGATGAGCAGCTCGCTGACCAGAGCCATGGCCAAGCCGACCCGCTCGGTTTTGAGCCGGTGCTGAAGCCAGCTAAAGGTCAGTCGTTCCGGCAGAGGAACCAGCAAAATCAAACCGAGTGTGGCCATAAAGCTGAGTTGAAAACCGACATCCCACAAGATGAGTGGGTTGACCAGGGTCAATACCAGGACCGACGCAAACAGTGAATTGAGGGCCAGGCCGGGCCGGCCGATCCAGAAGGCTATAACCCAGACAATCCCCATCACCGCGGCGCGGCTCACAGCAGCGTCAGCGCCAACTAAAAGCGTGTAGATGAGGATGCCGGCAACAGCAATCGGCGGCGCGGCATGTCTGCCAAACACCTTTTGTCCTAACAACAACAGCAAACCGGCGACAACGGCGACGTTGCTGCCGGAAATAACAATAATGTGAGACGTGCCCGTCAAATTGAAGGCGTCGTATAGGCTAGGTGGGATACCCGATTCTAGCCCCAGCAAAATTCCGTTGAGCAGTGAGGCATAGGGCTCGGCCAGAATGCGGTTGATGGTTTGGGCCGCACTTGCTTTGAAAGCCAATAAAGCAGCCCAAAAAGGATGGCCCTGATTGCCGGTCTCTAATTCAATACGAGGCCGGCGGATTTGGGCATAAATCCCAAGGCGTGCCAGATAATCTTTATAGGAAAAGTCTTCGAAAACGGGCGGCGTTTCTAATATTCCGGTGACGGCCAGGCGGTCGCCATAGGCATACTCGGGGTAACGCCGCGCCCGGACCAGTACGTGCCCCGTTATGGGCCGGGTGTCGTTTCCCTGGCGCAAGGTTTCGGCCCGGAGTTTGAGGTTGATGTAATAATCACGGATATCCGGTTCATCGACCACCAGGCCGGTGAGGGTAATCAAGTTGGGACTATCGTTGTAAAATGCAACGTGTGACTCATCTATGGTGGGCT
>JBFGLD010001183.1:0-2536 GCA_041576335.1 Anaerolineae bacterium
TCCTGCACGAACGGCAGCAGGCCCCGGCGCTCGAGCCGATCGAGTGGAGCACGGAAGGTAACTTGCACCACGCCGGGATGGCGGCCAATTTCAATAGCCCCGGTAATGGTGGCCCGGTTTTTGACTTCGGGGACACTCATCCCCAATAATTCAGCGGCTCGTTCGAGGCCGTTGTCAGTGGCAGCGTTCAAATCGGGGCCGGTGCCGATGACCGAAATGGGCGCCGACTCTTCGATTTCCGTCAGCCCAAAAGATTTGGCTACGACCTCGGCTCGCTCACGCTCTTCCGCCGACAGCGGCCGGGCGACAAACGGTAGATCTTCCAGCACCGGGAACAGAATCGGCCCGTCGATGTTCAAGCCTTTGAGCAAGTGCACCTGCAGCGTCACTGCCCCGGAAGTATCGCAGGTGTGGCCGGCGATTTCTCCATCGCCCTGCAGGGCGTGCATATCGCCCAGGTAGACCCCACCGCCGGGGACCTTGACCGGACAGATAAGGATAGCTCCGGCCCGAACCGCGTCAATATCCATATGACCGTCGGTACGGTGCTGAAGCTGTTCGGCAGTGATGCCATACTCGTGCGGTGCGCCGACCAAAAATGAACCAAAGTCGCCGGCATTGTGCGAGTCGGGCAAGGGGATCGCCGGTGTCGTGCCCAATTGGCCTATAAAAGGCCTCAGCCGCGCCACTAACCCAACCAGGTCGTGGGGCGCAAAGGTCAAAATTGGATTTTGGATCGATTTCTCCGGTAGAGCGGCATAGCGCTTGGCGCTATGGGCAATCTTCTCGGCCGCCTCCTTTTGCAGCGTTACACCCACCCGGCGGTTCGGGTCAAAGGCAATCGTGTAGCCGTTGGTAAAGGTAAAAGGGGTCACGTCAGACCCACACTTGACACAGCGTACGGCAGTTTGCCCAATCCCTTCCGTGTGCGTTTCCGGGTACAGAATATCGCATTTAGGACAGCGACCGGCCACATAAGGGTCGCCCAAAAAGCGGCCTTCCATCCACTGGTCATTGCCTGACGAAGTGGCCAGCGAGGTTACGGTAATATCCTTGATCCGAATGACAACCGCATCACCCACCTCAGCCCCGGCCACCGCGACCGGCTTGGTAACTTCGTGACCGCCGCGGATTTCCGGTGTAATCATCGGCCCCCAACAGCCGGGGGCGGTATTGGCGATTATGTGCCCGCCATCACGAACCGGTCCCAGCATCGGTCGTGCCGGATCGAGAATACCGTCGACGAATTCGTTAACAAATACGGTTTCGAAGCCAACCCGGTCGTCACCGGGTTGCTCCTTTGTAGCTACCATTTGCTCCTTTTGAAGCTCTAAAACCATGATTTATACCTCCTCGTATATATTGAATTTTTTTACACTATTTTTTAACCGCCGGCGACCGGCAGCAGTAGAGCTACTTCTTGCCCGGTCGTCAGGGGCTCGGTTTCGGATACGTGTCGACCGGAGATTATTGGGATAGCGCTATCCAAGCGTGTCGTCAGGGCGGGGTGCTGCCGGCGAAGATGGGCCAGGAGATCGGCTACCGTTGCATTTTCGCTCAAGGTGACTCTGAGCCGAGCATTGCCGGCTGCCGAGGCCAATCCTGCGCTTAATCGAACGTTGACATTCATTGTTGGTTGCTCCAAAAAAGGCGATTATCCCTAATCTTATGGGTTGATTGTGGACAAAGGGGCTTAAGTACTCAACAAGCATTATGCCAAAAGAGACCAACGGTGTCAAAAATCGGGTATGTTGGCCGCCGCATTCGTAGGGCTGTAATGTCGAACTCAGCCTATCGAATTCAAAAACGGCTCTGGTCAGTTCAGGCGGTTTCTGGTATTATTCCCCAAAAACCGCTTCCAAAACAAAGAAGGTAGTACGAACCCGATGAAACAACCTATCATCATCGGCGTGGCCGGAGGGACGGCCTCGGGCAAAACGACGGTATCAAGAAAAATATTAGAGTCGATCGGACCCGGCTATTTGGAATACATCCAGCACGACGCTTATTACCGCGACTTGAGCTATCTGCCCCTGGAACAGCGCAAACTCTTTAACTTTGACCATCCCGACTCGCTTGAGAATGAACTGTTGATTACCCATCTGGAAGCGCTGCTGCAAGGTCAGGTGGTGCACATCCCCGTCTATGATTTTACCCAATACATTCGGACGGATCAGCTCAGGCTGGTTGAACCCAGACAAGTCATTTTGGTAGAGGGTATTCTCATTTTTGCCGATCAGCAGCTTCGAACAATGATGGACATAAAAATCTACATCGATGCGCCGGCCGATCTTCGCTTTATCCGGCGTTTGAAGCGGGACGTGGCAGAACGTGGTCGCTCAGTAAACCACGTCATTGAGCAATACCTAGCAACGGTGCGGCCCATGCATCTGGAATTTGTAGAACCCAGTAAGCGCCACGCCGATGTCATTATTCCTCGAGGCGGGCAGAACATAAAAGCCATTCAGATGGTGGTCGCGCAGATCCAGCGGATGCTAGTTTAACGGTTAGGATCGCTAATTGATTTTTTGACAAA
>JBFGLD010001184.1:0-2535 GCA_041576335.1 Anaerolineae bacterium
AATCGACGACCCGCACTTGGGATCCGCTGCTAAGGTTATATTTGCGGCGCAGTTCGGCCGGAATGACGACCCAGCCTTTGGCTGAAATTCTTAATGTTGTCATTGGTGTACCAATAGGTCAAGTTAGTTATACATATTTTGCCTAAAGTATAACAAAATATGGGCTGTTGTCAACAATGAAGATCGGCCGGCTGGTGTTTATGGCGATTGGTCGGGCAGGGGTAGCAACTTGAGTTATATTAATTACCGGTTGTGGCGGCCTGCATCATCTCTGCCGCCGCTTTTGGAGTTAACTCACCCTCGAGCATGGCTCGCAGGGGGTCACGCATGGCGTCAAGCAGCGCATTGGCATTAGTTCCTAAGCGGATCGAATTCCCGGCCAGCATCTGGGCGGCACTGGTGCGCAGGATGGGATCGTTCGCAATCAGCGGGTTATTGAGGGCGCTGCGGCGGGTCGGCAGGAGGCCGTAGCGAGTCGTCCAGCTCAACTGGCGCTCCGGCCGGGTAATGAAATCTAAAAAGGCAGCCGCGGCCAAGGCCCGATTGCCGGATGTTTCGCGGCTAATGGCCCAATAGCGAGCTAAGACCAGGGGAGCAGCCGGCTGGTTGTCATCGGCCTGGCCCAGGCTGGGTAAGAGCGCTACACTCCAGTTAAGATCACCGGCCTGGGCTAACTCGCCGATGGCCCATTCACCATCAATGACCATGGCGATATTCCCATTTACAAACTGGTCTCGTACCTCACTATAGGTGGCAATTGGTGCAATTCCGGCCGATGGCGCTTGCCAACTTTGGAAAAGGGTCAGGGCCGACTCCTGAGCTGCCGTATCGAGGGTCGGTCGGCCGGCCTCATTCGTCAGCCAGCCGCCGTAGGCTGCCAGCCAGGGCACCACCCACAGCGGGTCGAAGCTGTTCACGCCCAGCCCCCACCGCTTCCCCTGCGTTAAATTTTGGGCCAACATAAGCAGTTCATCGGTATTAGCGGGCGGCGTATCAACAAGGTCGCGGTTGTAAAATAGCAGCAGGTGAAATCCGGCCGTGTCGGATAGACCCCACAGGTTGTTAGCCTGCCTGGCGCCTTGCAGAGTCGTGGCGGCAAAGCCATCAATAAAACTCGGTGGGAAAAAGTCAGACATAGGGGCAAGTTTGTCCGCCGCCCACAGGCTGCTCAATAATACCGGTGAGGCCAGCACCACGTCAAAGTCTGCATCACCGGTGGTCAAGGCGTTAATAAAAGCTTCCGGGCTGTCATAATGTTGGAGTGTTATTTGGTACTGGGGAAACGCTTGCTGAAAATCCCGGGCCTCTTCTGCCAGGGTTTGGGCTTGGGCAGACGGCAGGCTCTCCCAGACTACAATCGTGGTGGCTGTTGGGGCAAGTATGGGGCTGGGTTCAGGTGTTGCCGTAGGGCTCCCGGTGTTGTCGGCAGACGGGATGGGTGAGATTGCCGCGCCGGTCGGTTCCACAGCCAGGGACGTTGTCGTAGGTAGAGGCGTGGGCGAAGGTGGTGGCGTGGGCGGTGTGCAGCTTACCAGTAAGGACAGGGAAGCGGCTGTCAACATCAAAGATGTATGTAAATTTAAGATCATCCTCATCTGGCATCTTTCACGGTTTTTCAATTAGGATAAGCTGGTGGGCCTTTGTAAAAAACTGTTGGTAGGTTAAAAAAGCCGCGGTCAAGCCGCTGAAGGCCGCCGCCCCGATCAGCATGTACATTACAATAATCTGCAGTTGGACCGCCTCGAGCGGCGAGGCACCGGCCAAGATCATTCCGGTCATCGCGCCTGGCAGGGAAATAAGACCCACCGTTTTGGTGTTATCAACAATTGGGGTCATGCCGGTGGTAAGAGCCCGTCGTATTTGGCTGCCGGCTGCCTGCCGCTTAGTTGCCCCCAGGGCCAGGGCTGCCTCGATTTGAGCCCGCTGCAGCCTTAAATCATCCCGCAGCCGAGCCATAACCAGGCCGGTGACCGTCATGGCGTTGCCCACAATCATTCCGGCGATGGGGATAATAAAGCGGGGCTCAAAGGGAAAAACGTCCAACACAATCAGCAGCCCTAAGGTTAAAATAGCCCCGACACTCACCGCCAGGGTGGCCACCTGGGTAGCGCGGGGTACTTGTTTTCCGCGTCGTCCGGCAGTATAACCGGCGATGGTAATCATCACCAGCACCACCAGCAAAATCCAGAAGGGTCCCCGGCTGCTGAAAATTAGATCTAGGGCATAGCCAATGGCCAGCAGCTGGACAAAGGCTCGCCCAACGGCCACAAGCATATCCTTCTCTAAGTCAACCTTCTGCCAGCGAGAGACGCCGACCGCCAGCCCAACCAACACCAACGAGCCAATGATGCGCGGTAACCAAGTCAAGGTCTCCACCATAATATATCTCCCCTATAGCCTACCTTTTGCAAAATCCTCGGTCAGGTGACCATGCGCGCCCGACAGCAAATGCTCCGGGGTGCCCGATTCGACAATTTCACCGTTGACTAACAAAATTACCTCGTCGGCGGTGCGCTCAACCTGCTCGATGGCGTG
>JBFGLD010001185.1:0-2533 GCA_041576335.1 Anaerolineae bacterium
GCGGTTGGTCGGTGGAGTCCGACGATGAAACTGCTGCTTGATACCAGCTTTTTGTACGCACTCGACGATACTAAAGACACAAACCATGCCCCCACAGTCAACTATCTGCAGTCCATCGCAGCCGGCGAGCTGTACCTGCCTCTCCGGTGTTGCCGGAACTATGCTACCTACTCCGCTCCCGGCTGGGCCATCCGGCCATGCGCAATTTTCTAACCGGCCCAAATAAACGGCGACATTGAGCTCGTACCGGTTGAATCAGTTAACCTGCTTCGTATTATCGGGCGGATTGAAAAACCAGCGAAACACGCTGCCGGTGTAGTGTCCGGCAGGGTGTTGGGGTCCGCCGAGCGGGTCGGGCCAGGTTCCACGATTGGTGGGGCCTGCACCGGTTGGCCGAGCTGTGATTATTGTCCCGTTTCTCTCGTGGGCAACCGCTAGACAGGAGGCCTCACCATCACCTAACACCTCACGTATTTTCGCGAAGTGAGCCTGTTCACTGGCAGACAACGTTACTACCCCCAGCCATTCCCAATCACTCTTGGGGAGCCATCCCATCGCTTCTCCTTGACCCAGTTCTGCCAGAACCTGGGGCGTGGTCTTGGCCTCAGGCAGTACCAAGACTAGCAGATTAAGTCGGCCTATCCGCGCGAAATTGCCCAGTAGGGTCGTATCATTCCATAACCACGATCATCTCTATTATTGGGCTAATTTGGGGAATAATGCTGACGGTGACAATTTTCTATGAGGAGGTTTCGTGCAAAATCTCAGCAGTTATGCTCGCTTGCACTTCGGTGGTGGAGTAGGCGGCCGGCGAGGTGCCAAAAGGCCCTTTTCCAGCCGCCCCTCCCGCAAACGGAGCGTACGGTCGGGTAGCCAGCCGGCCAATAGGGTAATTCATCATTTGGAAGCTTTTCATCGCTAATCCAAATTTTTATACATGCGAATATACCAATTACAAAACCCATTTGTCTCGTAGAATTTGATTGTCTTTTTTACATCTCTATTTGATGAATAGAGTTGAATCTGTTTGATTCCGTCTTTCTTGGCCCTGCTCTGAATTTCTTCAATTAATTTTTTGCCAATGGATCTGCCCCGGAATCCTTTTTGAACATAAAGGTCGTTTATTTCCAAAAAGGATTCCCCATTTTCATTTATTACCGACCGTTCACCTTGTTTTTTCTCACAAAGGATATACCCGATAACTTCCTGGCCTAACTCTGCCAATAAAAAATAAGCACCTAAATATTGTGGCAGCAAATCATTTTCATCACCTCTGAAACCGATTGTGATGTTTTCTTCACGCCATTCTCGTTGCAGACGTTGAATTTCATTCAAATCATTCAGTTCAACTTCACGAATATTCATATACCACGTGCCTTTTAGGACGCCTAACGCTCAGCATCAGGGGCAGCGCGAAGCGCCGTCCGCTTCATACTGTTGTTAGCCACGATTTCGGCTCTTTTTTCGCTTACTTTCCATCATACGCCCTTTGCAGCGCGGTGAGGTCAAACTTCTTCATTTTGAGGAATGCCTGTGTCACTCGCGCAATTTGCTCCTTAGTGCCGCTTCGCATCATTTCGTCCATACCAGAGGGTACGATCTGCCAAGAAATACCATATTTGTCCTTGAGCCACCCACACTGCTCGGCTGCAGGCACTGCGGAAAGATTTTCCCAGTAGTAATCAATTTCTTCTTGGTCGTCGCAGTACACCCTAAAAGAGATTGCTTCGTTGAAAGTGAAACTGTGTTCGCGGGCGCTGTCCATTGTCGCAAACCAATAATTCTCAAGCATGAAGTCAGCAAACATTATCGTTCCTTCTTTGTCCGGCTCTTGTCCCGCGCTGTAGCGAATCAAGTTTCCTTGCTTGGAATTCCTGAATATTGGCAGATAAAAGTTAATTGCTTCTTCCGCCTTGCTGCAGTTTTTGCCCACAAACAGCATGGACGGCACGATCGGCGGCCGCGGGTCGCCCTCGGGATTGGTAAGAATCAACTGCCACGATAGACCATATTTATCCTGAATCCAGCCGTACCGCTTACTAAACGGGTACTCGCCAATCGGCATAAGCACCGTGCCACCTTCGGACAACTTTTCCCAAATCTCATCAAATTTTTCTCTCGTATCCTTTTCCCGTGATGGCGACAGATCGAACAATAACGGATCGAAATTTACTATGAATGACACCGATGAGTTAAACTTGAAAAGCGGTCCGGCACTGATTGCCATAAACTTCTGCCCCCATAGCTCAAACGATACGACATCGCAATCACCTGACGGCGTGTCGTGGAGCGTAGTTACATTTGTAACCGTTGAGTCAGGAAAAATAGAGGCATAAAATTCGGCTGCTTCTTTGGCTTCTCTGTCGTACCAAAGGTGTGGAACGATTCTTTGTTTGATCGTTGCCATAGCGTTTCTCCGTATAAAAACACGAGCTTAAAGGAAATTTCCTCTTTCCTCTATTTTAGTTGGGTAGGTACAGCGGCGCACCTTCCTGGTTTCCCAAGGCGTGTTTCCGCCATACCCCCCGCCGAA
>JBFGLD010001186.1:0-2527 GCA_041576335.1 Anaerolineae bacterium
GATTAATTTGCCACTGCAAGTCGCGTCGATAACCGGCCAGCAATTTCCAAGACAAGATGGCCGAAACAACCACATTTAGAAGCCGAGCGACGATAATCCCGGTAATGCCCCACCCCATCAGCAAAAATAAGGTACCGGTGCTGATAAATACCAGCAGGCCGATAATGATCGCCGCAGCGGAAATGTCGAACCGCTCGTTCGCCTGCAAAGCCGCATCCAGCGGGTCTTGTACGGCGTACAACAGCAATATAAGGCTGGCCAGAAATATCTGGAGCAAAAACTGTCCGGAATAACCCAACGTCCAAATCACAACGACGAGTACAAAAATCGAGACGAGGGCCAGAGCCAGTCGCAAGGCCATAATATTGCCCACGATATATTGACTGTTGAACTGCCTCTTGGCGATTTCTCGAATAGCGTACAGATCTAAGCCGATATCAGAAAACATAGAGAATACAACGACGTAAGACCAAATCAAGGCATACTTGCCGTAATCCTCATCACCCAGCCAGCGCACGATGACCACGGTAAAAGCAAAGGAAATAATCTTAATACTTAATTTGCCAAACGCGCCAAAAATTGAATTTCGCGCTACAATAGAGAATAAATCTCGCAATAAGGGCTTCGCTTTCCGGGTTTGACTTACTGCCAATACGCTGTAATATAGCACCCTTATACGTATTCTGGCAACTGAAGTGCAAATCGTAGAATAACGCTTGGGGGAAATGCCTGATGAACAAATCTGTTTTGCTGGCTACACTCATGATGTTGACAATGTCTTTGCTGCTGGCGTTGGGGCTGGTCACGGTCTCGGCTGCGGCGGGCGCCGGCACTGAGCCACGGGTTACGGCCCGGACGAATTCCCCGCCCGCCGGCGAAGATAGCCTCCAACTCACCAGCACTTTTCCGTATACCATTTACCTGCCTACGGTCTATGGGGTAATACCCTTCAATTCGAAAAAAGGTTTTGGGGGGCGAGGACCAGCCTGCGCTGATTTGACCCCTCTAAAATCTTCATGGCATCTGAACTGGTCTACCCAACCCGATTCTTCGTGCGCTGCGGCCGAAAAAGGCTTTGTCCCCCGTATCTCTAGGGCGAGTGACATGGCTAAATTGTCGCAGGCGGTTGCCAACGCTCAGCCCTCCGGCTGGTTAATCGGCTTTACCGAGCCCGATCTGCCCTGGCAGGGAAATTTGTCCCCTGCTCAGGCGGCAACCTACTGGCGGCAAATAGAGCAGGCGGCGGTGGGAATCAAATTGGTTTCACCCTCGCCGAGCCAACATAGTCCCGGCTGGCTATGGCAGATGGTCGATGCTTATCGCAACCAATACGGCAAAAACCCCAGATTCGATGCGATTGGCTGGAACATATACAAGCGCGAGCCCAAGGATATTCAATCCTTTTTGACAAATCGGCGTAATGAAGCCGTGGCCAGAGGCTACACGGTCCCGATCTGGGTCTTGGAATATGGGGGAGAATGTTGGAACAGCGCCAGCGGCAAAACCGGTAACGAAACCATAATGACTTCGATTACGCCATGGTTTGACAAGACGTCTTGGATCGGACGATATGCCTGGTTTGCCAATCGGATCAACCCAGGAGAGAGCGATTTGCCGGGCTGGCAAAGCTGTACGTTGATCAACGGGTCCAACGGTCAGCTTACCAAACTGGGGAATCTTTACCGAAATTACTAAAAAATCTACCGCCGACGAGCAATACGATCAGAACAAATAGCGTGCGGGCGATGATGTTTAGGGAGATGCGGCAGCGCCACGCTTCTTTGATGTGAATCAAGGCGGTGCGCCTGTTTCCCCGGATTGCGCTTTTTCTGGCAAAAAGTAGGGCTGTCATTCCCCACTGTTCTCGAGCTAGTCTCGAAAGCTGGCGGGCGCGCCCGGCCGGTAGATAGGCTTCAATCATGCTGATAGCCCGCCGGGCATCCTGAATGTTCACCCCGGAGCGAAGATGACGATCGCTGCTTGAGGCGTGGTGCACCCGATAGATTGCCAGCGGCTCAACTTCATACCAGACCGGGTAGTGGGCCGCAATTCTAACCCACATCTCCCAATCTTCGACCCAGCGGAGCCGCCGGTCAAAGCCGCCAAGGTGCTCATATACCTCGCGCCGTACCACCATCGAAGGTGTCTGAAGACGCTGGCTAATGGCGATACGATCTAGCCAATTATTCAAAATGCCGCTTTCAGATTGCTCCAAGGGCGAAATTTTTTGCCAGTGCCCTTCCGCATCCATGATGATGTGGCGGCAAAAGGCTGCCCCCAGCTCCGGCCTTTTTTGAAAGGGCTGTCCCATTTTAGCGTAGAAGCCGGGCCGCACGCAGTCGTCACCGTGCAGTAAATGAATAAGCCGGCCCCGCGATCGTTCCAGGCATGTTTCAAAATTTCTGACATGACCAACGTTTTGAGGTTGCCGGTAAAAGCTCACCCGTCCCTGACCTAATTCAGCCACGACAGCCTCGGGATCATCTTGGGTCGAATGGTCGTCAATAACCTCGATCTGCATAACCCC
>JBFGLD010001187.1:0-2526 GCA_041576335.1 Anaerolineae bacterium
GTCCAAATTGGCCCGATCGAAAAAGCTCAACTTTATGGCTTGCTTGACAAATTAGTTACTCAACCGCCTGAGGGAACATAGTCATGGGATTACTCATCTTGACAACTGTTGTCACCCTGAGTGGCCTGTCTCTCCTACTTGTTCTTTACCCAATTTGGCAGCGGACCTATGCCGAGGTCACCGTGCAGCGCGACCAGCCCGGCCCGGCGCTAGCCGAGATCGAGGCCCGTTACCAGGCTGCGCTGGCCGCCATAAAAAACCTGGCCTTTGACTTCGAAATGGGCAAAGTTTCATCAGAAGACCATCACCTCCTACTGCACAAAGCAAAAATCGACGCGGCCAAGATCAAGCAGCGAATCGAGCTGCTCAGCACAAACGATATTGATTATGGTCTTGAGGCCGAAATTGAACGGCTCGTTGCCGACCTGAAGCGCGACAAATCTAATCGGCCCAAGGCATTGCAGCGTAAAATCGAAGCCGAAATAGCCTCACTCAGAGATGAGCAGCCGACGGGGCCGGGTTGCCCCCACTGTCGAAAAGCTAATCAACCGGGTGATGCTTTTTGTTCCGACTGTGGCCATCCACTATTAGCCCACGGCCAAGATATTTGCCCTGATTGCGGCTATGCCTTTCAGCCGGACGATGCTTACTGTTCCAGGTGTGGCAGCGCCTTCACCACAGCCGGGCCCGGCCCAAGACTGAAAGAAAGGCTCGCCGAACCCTCTATTTAAGAGCACAGTCAATGACGATGAGCAACCGTTTCTACACAATCATATTGACCTGGCTGCTGTTGAGTCTGGCTATAGGTTTGGGCCAATGGTCCCTGGAGACCGCCCAGGCTGGCCCACCGGCTCAAGCGCCCGATTGTGTCCCTTCCGTCTCCGCAGGTCGTTTGCAGTGGGTCGAAAACTGCCAACCCTGCCATGGTCCAACTGGCCTGGGCGATGGACCGACGGCCCTATCTATTCCCGGGCCGCTGCCCAATTTCTCGGATCCTCAGACTGCCCGGCAGCGTGTACCGGCAGACGCCTTTGATACCATAAAAAATGGGCGGGTTGACAAGCTAATGCCGCCGTGGGGTGATCGCCTGAGCGACAGCCAAATTTGGGATGCAGCTGCCTACGCCTGGAGTCTTAGCACCAGGCCTCAGGATCTGGCAGCCGGGGAAACGATCTACCTTGCGGAATGCAGCGCCTGCCACGGTGAAAATGGTCGGGGTAACGGCCCTGAAGCCGCGGAAGAGATGCTTGACTTTACAGATTTGCAGGTTATGATGCAGCGCAGCCAGGCCGATTTGCAGGCCGGATTCACGGCCAGCCCGGAACACGAGGCCAACGCTCTGTCCGATGCGGCATTGTGGCAGACTCTCGATTATATTCGCACATTTTCTTTTGAAGTACCCCAGAGAGACGGTATTCTCACGGGGCAGGTCATCAATGCTACCACCAACAAGCCCCAGGGCAGCGTCGAGGTTACGCTCCACGTGTATAGCGGAGAGGTCGAGGTAGAAACATTCGCCACCCAAGCCGATCGCGACGGTAATTTCAGCTTTGAAAACCTCGTGGCCGACCACACGCTGCAATACGTGGTCGAGGGGCGCTATCAGGATGTGGCTTACCTGAGCGAGCAGCCTGGCCTGTTTGTTCCCAACAGCAATGAGACCCGACTCAACCTGAACGTTTTCGAAACCACCACCGACCCGACGGCCATAACGGTGATCCGCTTAAATTATCTCTTGGCCTTCGGCCCGGAAGCGGTCCAGGCAGTAGAGGTTTTTGTTGTGGAAAATGTCGGCGACCGGACCTTTGTCGGTCAGAACGGGCAAACCTTCTCTTTTTCTCTTCCTCAAGCTGCCGAAAATGTAACATTCGAATACAATTACGAGGGACGGTTTATTGCCCAAGAGGGGAGTTATGCCGATACCGCCCCCGTCATTCCGGGTAGGGGTGGCCACTCAATCATCGCTTTCTACGACATTCCTTATGATGACGACACGCTTACTATCGAAATACCGTTGCCTGTCGCTTTACCTGCGGTAAATATATTTTTGCAGGATATCGGGGCCAGCCTGAGCAGTAATCAACTCCAGTTTGTCGAAACGCGCGAAGGGCATGGGGATAAATTCTCGATTTTTAGCGGCAGTAATTTGACCCAGGATGATACCCTAACCCTGCAGTTGAGCGACCTGGATCAACTCCAATTCAACACAGGCGCCGGTGCGCCCAACGCGTCCGATTTCAACCAGAGTCGGGTTGACCAAAATGTACTGCGCTGGTCTGTGGTTGGCCTGGGCGGGTTATTGATTGTGGCCGTTGCCCTGGTATACCCGATCTATCGCCCCCAATTAAGTCGACAGGCTGCCGCCGATGCGGATAAGGACGTACGGCTCCAAAAATTGCTGCTGATGCTGGCTCGTTTAGATGAAGTTTTCGAAGCCGGTGAACTCGACCAGGCGGTCTATCGACAGGCACGGAGCCGGTATAAGGCCGAGTTAGCCACGCTGATGAAGCCGTGAAGGGAAAGAAC
>JBFGLD010001188.1:0-2524 GCA_041576335.1 Anaerolineae bacterium
CGTCGTGGCCTATTAGCTGCGCTCCCATAACCAGGCCAGGACCCATCCCATTTCCTGAACACGGTTGACGGAAATGAGTGAGCCCCAGATCCCGGCATAGGTGAAGCAAATCGAGCGGCTGTTGACAAAGGCATCTACCCGTGAACTAGATGATCACAGCCAAACACATAATGACAAATTGGCAAAACATCGTGGAAGGTGCAGGCGGCAAGAAAAAACAGAATCAGCCCCACGAGCACTAAAATGATGAGTTGGTGATATTTTTCTACTGTTGCGGCTAGCGCGGTCATAACAAAACCTCCTTCTTATGAAGTTACATTGATATTATTCTTTAACTTGTCGCCTGCGCGGCCTTATATTGGCTCAGAAAGGTGAACAACCAGCCGAGCGCAAAACAGACAGCCGCTTGAGTGCCCATACTATAAGCAGCGGGTAAGGCCCAGTCGAACAGCCCGACCTTCTCCGGAAAGTAAAGCCCCATGAAGGGATTTCCGAGGAGCATGCACATAAAAAATGCCACAAACAAGAAGAATACGTAGCTGATCAATTGAAAATCAGCGGCTGTCCCGGACGGACCCTCGAGTGTTCTGCGCTTCTTAGCCCAATACCAAAGTGCGCCAAAAAAGAAGGCTAGAATCAAACCACCTGCCAGACCAAACAAGACGGGGTAATAGTCCAATGTTGGGGGAAACAGCGCCAAGCCCAGAATGACCAGCATGACGCCCAGCACAAATGGCCAGCGGCGGAGTTTTCTGGATTTAGCGTAAAGTAACGTGCCGATTGCTGCCAGGGCCACCCCAAGCGGCACACTGAGGGCAATGGTCATGTAGACCGGGCCCAGAAAGGCAAAAATCGTGCCCTCAAACTGCTCAACTGGCGAATTCTTCCAGATTGGAAACACCCACCACATGACCAACCACCCCGCTACAAAGACAAGCACCGCACCGATCCAGAACATGACCAGGCCAATTTTATTGGTGGCCATTGTGTCTTTTTTCATTTCAATAATATCTGTCGTCATCATCTGCCTCCCTTTCTTGAATCAAGTTGCCTTCGACGGACTTCGTTTTTGACAGCGTATTATTTTTCACGTCTTTCCTTGCCCGTGTCATGGGCACAAGTCTTAACCGGATTGACCGAAATCAGCCGTATGCCCAGGTCCTGCACTTTCTTAAGCAAGCCATACAGGGCGGCCTGATCTGTGACCGGACCGGTCAGGAGCGTATCGTCGTGCTCGTCATGGGTCACCCTTAAATCATCAAACCACTCAGACCAATGTTGGTCGAGATGACCTTTGATCTTGATTTGATAGACTGTCTGGGTGTCATCGCGTTGTCTTGTGGTCATGACGTATGCCTCATTAGCCTCTGATTATCTGTCACTTGCTCATTGACCCTGGAAGCGGAGAAACGGCTCGAGAATAGTAGCGTCCTCAATGGCAGTTGGCGCCCGTTCATTGCTAACCTATTAGCTTGCTTCATACAATAACAGCATAAGCGAAAGGAGGGATTAGTGTCATTCCCCGAAAGGATTAATCAAGGGGTTAATTTGTGGACTTGGAGGATTATGAGATATACCAAGGAGCAACAAAAATGCGGGTCGCTCTTCGCTGGCCCGCCAGACTTCAAAGTCGTTATATACGGCCCTTTAAGCGAATATGATAGAAGTCAGTCATGGTATCCTTCGCTGAGAGAGTTTAGATTGTTCAACTCTTCGCCAACTTGTTCAAAGGGCCGGTAGCTAATCTCCTAACGACTAGAGCAATAAGCGTGAGTATCCAGCAAACAAAACCAATAGAGACCAAGGATACTTTTGCGGTCGCAAAACTTGAATACACAATGGCCAACCAATCGGGAAACTTCAGTGGATTTGACAACATAACCAGAAGGGTAGCATTCTCTAAGACATCCATTAACGATGAGGTCACCAGAATAAGCGCCGTAATGAAACCAAAGCGTCGCCCAAAGGAACCAACTTGATGCCGTCTGGCCACAACTACGGCCAGCATAAAGAAAAACAGACCCGTAGAGATCATCAAGCCATAATCCAGGTACTGCGTCCTGATAAAAGTGTCCATAGTTCCCTGGTCAAGCAGAATGGCATAGTGTGATTTCAGCTCTGGTCCACTAAACGTAAACCAAAAGGCAGGGAAGGGACCAACTAATTCTGGATCAGGGTATTGGGATTGATCAAGCTGCCTAAACGTGACAACGTTGAAAAAGACTGCCAGGATCAGACTGACGATGAACAAGGGCCAGGTCTTGGCCGGCGATGGCCAGTTATCAAAAAAGTCCAACTTTCTCATTTCCATTACTCCTTTATGTTTCCAACATCACGAATAGAGCTTGGCCAATTTTCGCTGCAATCGTCTGCAAGGCGGTGACGAAGTAGGTCAGAAAGCGAACTGGATCGTTGTCGCCTCTTTCTAGCGAAAGCCAGGCAGCCTTCACCGTTGTGGGGGCGTGGGCCAGCAGAGGAGCAGCGGTGAATTTCTCCTCCGGCCCAGCACTTCCCTGCAAGTGCC
>JBFGLD010001189.1:0-2513 GCA_041576335.1 Anaerolineae bacterium
GGTCTTTATATTTTTCCTCCAACCCAAACCATCCTTAACAAGCTAAACTAAATAGTCCAAAAAAAGGATCTTTATTTTAGACGCGACCTCGCTCCCCTCGTAATAGGCATTTGCCCAAAAAAGCGTATAATAAACCGGTCTAATTATTCAACGTATAGATTATTGCTGACAGATCGTTTAAATAGACGTTTCCTATGAAAATTGGCTATGCCCGGGTGAGTACCCAAGATCAAGATTTATCGCTGCAGCTAGACGCTTTAGAAGCGGCCGGCTGTAGAAAAATCTACCAGGAAAAAGTGACGGGCGCCAGCAAAGAACGCCCGCAGCTTGAGAAGATGATCGCCCAACTTCGAACAGAGGATGTCGTTGTCATCTGGAAACTGGACCGATTGGCTCGTTCGCTAAAAGATCTGGTTAGTTTAGTCAATGAGATCCAAAAGCAGGGGGCTGAACTGCACAGTCTGAATGATCACATCGACACCACAACACCCCACGGTAAGTTCACCTTCCATCTATTTGCCGCCTTAGCTGAGTTTGAACGAGACCTGATCCGGGACCGGACGAAGGCCGGTTTAGCGGCGGCCCGGGCGCGTGGGAGAAAAGGCGGCCGGCCGAAAGGGTTATCAAAAAAGGCCCAACACACCGCCATCATTGCTGAACAGCTCTATCAGGAAGGGGAACTGACCATCAATGAAATCTGCGAGCAACTCTCTATCTCTCGCGGGACGTTATATAACTACCTCCACTTTAGAGGGGTGAATATCGGCCCACCCCGTAAGAAGAAGAAAGTGATGAAAGTGGAACTCTGGCTACGGGTAGAACGGAACAACAAGTACGTCCGCGGCAAAGAGAAAGTCCGAGCCGAGATTGAACAATTTGTGTTGCAGCCCTACGGCATGCAAAAACCGGATAAAGACGGGTGGGAGTACGTCCTTGTCATCCCTTATCAAACGGATGAGGAGTTAGATGACATCGTCCACGGTCTACTCCAGGAAGCCCAGACTATCGCCGATGCCCGCCATTGCTTCATCGAAGCTGATGCTCGAGCTATGGATGGATCAGACAGAGCCTGGTAAGCGGAAGACGGGGGCCTAAACGCGCATGCCAGCCAACTTCCCCACGGCTGACCAAAAACGATACTACGGTCGTTATGAGGATGACCCCACGCCCGAACAACTCGGCCGGTATTTTCATCTGGACCCTACCGACCAGCGTCTGATCTATCGTCGGACTCAAGAACATACCCAGTTAGGCATTGCCGTACAGATCGGGACGGTGCGGTTTCTGGGCACGTTTTTGTCAGAGACGCAGTGGCATACGGTGCCTGATAATGCTGTACGGTATGTGGCGGCCCAATTGAAGATTGCCCCACCCAAATGGGAACAGTATCTGCGTGGTCGCCGGGCCACCCTCAGCGACCACCAAACCCTCATTCGGCAGCACTACGGCTATCGCGATCTCAACGATCCGGCTGAAGAATTTGCCACCGTCCGCTGGTTGTATACCCGCGTTTGGCTTCATGGCGAATCACCCAGCCAGCTTTTCGACCGGCTCGTGGTCCGTTTGAAAGAACGCAAGGTGTTGCGGCCTGGCCTCTCCACCTTGGAACGGCCCATCAACCACATTCGTAACCAGGTGTCTGAACGCATGTGGGCTCGCCTGGACCGGCAACTGACGACGGCTCAACGGAACAAACTGCAAGCGCTGGTCACCAGTGAAGACCAGACCCAAACCCCACTAGACCGCTTGCGGCACGGGCCGGTGGTGATTAGTCCAGGGGCGCTGCAAATAGCGCTAGAACGCATCCAGGAATTGAGACAAGTGGGGCTCAACGATTTGGATGTGAGTTGGTTGGCTCCGGATCGCTTGAAGAAGTTGGCTCGCCATGCCGGGTTGAGCAAAGCCTATACGATTGACCGCCTGGCTGAGCCGGGCAAGTGGGCCACACTAGCGGCCTTTGTCTATGGGTATGAAACCATCGCCATTGATGAAGCCTTGGATGTGTTTGATGCCCTGGTGCAAACTCGTCTGACTCGGGCTGGGCAGCAAGGAGAAAAGAAGCGCCTGCGTACCCTGCGAGACCTGGATACAGCGGCGCGGCAGTTACGAGATGCGGGAGATTTGTTGTTGTCCCTCACGTCAGATGAACCGGTTGACCTTAATGAAGTTTTCTTTAACACCATCTCACGGGAGCAATTAACCACAGCCATCAGGCAAGTCGATACCCTCACCCGTCCCCCAGATGACAACTACTACGAAAATCTACTCAATCACTACAGTCAATTCCGGCGCTTCCTGCCTACTTTCTGGGACGCGCTCGAAATTGAGGGTCTGGAAAGCGAAGCAGACCTTTTAGAGGCCATTGCTTTCCTCAAAGACTTGGAGCCCCAGCGCCTGCCAACCTTGAAGAAATCGGACAGACAAGCCCTGGTGGATGAAGCGCCCCAAGGGGTAATAACGGCCGCCTGGAAACCGTTGGTTATCGACCCGGCGGGGCAGATTCACCTGCGCTA
>JBFGLD010001190.1:0-2511 GCA_041576335.1 Anaerolineae bacterium
CACCGCTCCCAAGACAACGGGACAGTTTGTAGGGTAAACTACCCACTATGGCGATCAAATACTGATTGCTAATTTTTCCAAAAAACAAGTGAGTACGAGATAAGGAGATTAACCATGTTTAAGAGATACTTTTTCCTAAAGGTTGGCGTCTTGCTGATGTTGGTCACCTTGATGATCGGGGCTGGGCCCACAGTCACTTATGCCCAACAAGGCCCAGCCAAAGCCGTGGCCAATGCTGCCGCGGCGAGCCAAGCCTGGCATCCTGCTCCGGCCAAGGCGGGGCTGGGCAGCTTAGTTTGGATAAACTACAATGGGGGCGGCGATGAACTGACGGTTGACCTGGCCGGCAAGCTCTATAAAGTTTCACCCGATGCCAACGGTATTCCCGGCCGCCTGCAAATCGAGGTGGCCCCGGGCAGCTACAATTATACGGCCAGCACCCCATTTGGGGCCATCAGCCGTACTGTCGAGCTTAGCACGGGTCAGGTGATGGGGCTGAGTTTCTTCGGCAAGCTTGATGTTCCCAGTCATGGACGAGTATCCCACAGCGATAAACGCTCTTCAGGTCCGGGCCGCGCCCGTAATCGCGACCACCATAACTCCGATGCCCACATCTCGAAGTTTACCGAACTGCTGATGTCTCAGGAAGACTTGACAGCCCAAGCTCGCTAAAGTTAGGGCAGCCAAGTTGCCCGTATCGGTCGCTTCGTTCGCCCTTTGATACCTCCATAACTACCAATGCTGCGCCTGACCTCTCGATGGTACGAGAGGTCAGGCTTTATTGGGGCACAGGCACTTTCTTTACGAAGGTCAGTCTAAAGGTTTATTTAAGGTCGCAATAAAGTTCGTTTAAAGACAAGCGAGCCTGTTTGATGATATGATCCTTAAGCTTGTTGGCAGCGGTGATGAGCGCCGCACCGGTGCTGGGCGCACCGCTGCCTCTACAGCCAATTACGTCGATGAATAACAAGAAGCTCAGTGAGGCCACAATCAGCGAATTGATCGCGATGCTTAACAGCAGCGATGGTCTTATTCGCCATCGCGCCCATCATGCCCTGCTGAAAATCGGCGAGCCGGCGGTGGAGGCTCTGATTAATGCCCTGGGCAGTCCGGACGACTTTTTGCGTTGGGAGGCGATCAAGGTTCTGGGCCAAATTGGCAGCGTCAGGGCGGTCCCAGCCCTGATCGATGCCCTCGAAGATAAACGCTACACTATCCGCTGGCTGGCAGCCGAAGGATTGATCGTCGTCGGCCTTGACGGGTTAAAACCGCTCCTCCATACTTTGGAAGTGCACCCCGACTCGACTCGGGTACGTGAAGGGGTCCACCATGTGCTTTACGCCCTCATCCAAAACCAAAAATTAGCCGCGAGGATGAAACAAGCGGTTCTGCCGATACTGCAGGCGATCGACAAGGCCGAGTCTCCCGCCGCAATTGAAAAAGAGGTTCGGGCCGCACGGAATAGGGCGTTACCATGATTACAGCGCAGGTGGACTCGTTGCCATCAAACAAAGTGGCCGTTAAATCGGGCCTCGGGTCGATTTCGCCATTATTTTGGTTCTGTTGGCGATGAACGCCGTCGTTGGCTTCAGGGAGGATCAGGAAGGCAGGCCGATGAATTTACCACTTCGTCTACGCGCTTTATGGGACGACTTGCAATCGTCGCTATGGTTTCGGCCCATTGTAACCACGTTTTTGGCCATTGTGTTAGCGTGGAGTATCACGGCCCTGGATTACCGTTTAACACTGCCTCCAATCCTTCGCCTTGAACCCAATAACGCCCGGCTGGTGCTGTCTTCAATTTCCAGCTCAATGCTGACCGTAGTGGCGCTGACATTCTCTATCATTATGGTCGTGTTGGCCTTGGCCTCGCAGCAATTTTCACCGCGTATTCTGGGCAACTTCGCCAGAGATCCGGCGTCACAAAATGTACTCAGCATTTTTATCGGCACCTTTGTCTACAGTTTGCTAGTTTTGGGACGGATCAGTGAGACGGATACACTCTTAATTCCCGTGCTTTCGGTGAGTATCGCCATCTTATTGGCGCTGGTGAGTGTTGGGGCACTGATATACTTCATCGATCACATTTCCAAGACGATTCGCGTTACCTATATTGTTGCCGGCATAAACAGGCAGACCGTGGCCGTGCTGCGCACGCTCTTTTCAGAACCGCCGGGGAGGAACTGCCGGGAAACCCAGGTAAACAGTGCGCGGCCAGCCCTACCTGCTAAAGATAAAGCAAGCGTCACTGCGTCTAAGCCCGGCTATATCCAGGCGGTTGATTTCGATGAGTTGGTGAGCGTAGCCCAACAATATGATATGGTGGTGCAACTCAAACGAATGGTGGGTGACTATGTCGCCCAGGGAAGTGACCTGCTGCAAATGAGGTCGGATATAAGCTTGTCTGAGGATTTGACTGAGCGGCTGTTAGAAGTATTTGAAATCGGTGTCACCCGTACCCTATACAAGGACGTCTTGTTTGGCCTTCGCCAGCTGGTTGATATTGCCCTG
>JBFGLD010001191.1:0-2509 GCA_041576335.1 Anaerolineae bacterium
GGTACCCGCGGCACCAGCGTGGAGAGGGCCATCGCCTATGCCTATGACAAGTGTCCCGTTCAAGATACGATCCGGCCGGCCCGGACGACAGATCTGGCTCATCCTGGCCCTTTCCTCCCTGTATTTTGTAGCCTGTGGTTCAGCGGCAATCGGCGAACCGAGTCCCACGCCCGGCCACCCGGCCGCGCCGACGATAGCGGCTGTAGTCTCGGCTAAACCGTCTCCGTTGCCTGAAGCAACACTACCAACAGTCGTCTCAACAGCGGCTTACACCGATCACGTGTTCGGCCTGGCCTTCGATATTCCTGCGGCATGGGAAGTTGACGGCTTCCAAGGGGCTGCGGGCCAAGTTTTTGCCCTCACCGCGGAAGGTGCCAGCCAGAATGTCTTAACCTTTTCGCTGGTGACAGAGGGTGACTTGGATGCAGCCTTAAATGAGGTCCAACGCGGAGCCTGGGGGCCGTATATCCGGCAGGTGCAGCCAATACAACTGGGCGAGCTGGAGGCCCTGCGCTTGGAACTATCGACCGGAGAGGGGCGGCCGCCGCTGGTCTGGTTGGTGGCTACGCCTGCGGGGCGAGCCCTGAGTTTCATCCCGGGCGGTAGTCCCGCCCCGGTCGAGCCGGTGCTGGCTACCCTGCGAGCCGTTCCGGTGCGAGAGTTACAGGATTTGCCGACTTCGGCACTGCCTTTGCTGCCGACGAGCCAGCCGCTCACCTCAGCCCTTACTGGTACCGGCCAGGGTACGGCCATCTCCCAAGCCGGCTGGCAAACGTACACCAACCCGGATTTCCAGGTCACTTTTCAATATCCTGCCGGCTGGCAGCCCGTGCCGGGATATGAGGCGCGATATGGTGGCCCCGATGGCTTCTTCCAGGTTTCAGCCTTGTCCGGCCTGGGCCTGACGGTGGCTGAGGCATGTGAATTGGAAGCCACCCACCGGCTGCAGCCATATGGGTCTCAGCCTCAGGTAGGGCAGCTGCGGATCCAGGGTCAGGAAGCCTGCCTCATCCTGCCATCGGCGGACCAGGGGCAAGAGATGATGGAGCAGGCGGCGCTTGTAGCCCGATATCCGCAAACGATTTCGATCGCCGGGGAAAGGTATGATTACTTTATTTTAATGGCGGACAGGACTCATCTCGAACGGATTGCCTTGACCCTCAATTTGGGGCCGTAATGTCACCTCAAACTGCTCGGTGCCGGTATAAAAAGGGCGCCATATCCTCGCAAATCCATCCAAATACGCCCCGTTAAACGCTTCTCAAAACGATCTCCAAACGGTAATTGCTTATACTAACGTCATAAGATGCCTGCTAGGAAGCTGAAATCACAAAACAAGTTTCTTAGCCATGGCCAAGAAAGGAAGCCCTCAATGCGTTGGTTTTATCGGATGCTGCAACTGTGGTTTGAAGCCGTATTGGGCCGGATATTAAGTCGAAACAGGGGTTTACCGCTGCGAGTCAGCGCAGCCGCCCCCGGCAAAGAAATCCTCATCGCCGCGGTACTCGCCCTGACTCTGATGGGCTGCGGCCAGCCCGTGACTCACATCGACTGGGTTGACTTCGTGCAGTTCGGCCAGGTTCAATACCTGGCAGTAGATTATGGAGGTTGGACCGGGGGACGCCCCTTGACGGACCGGGACCTTGGTCCGGAATTTGCCAAGGTGCGGAATAAATTGGCCGGAAATGTCCGAAATCCCGGGTACCGGTCCCAGGATGGGGATGCGGCATTCCTCGACGCCGGTACGCCGGTATACGCCGTGAATGGCTATGAGCCTGGGTTTCGGCTCGTCGCGCGCCGGGATGGCCGCCTGATTCTGTATGAGGCCGACACCAATGCCACGGCGAAAACAGGCGCCGATCTCATGGATATTGAAGGCAGGGTGCGTTCCATCAGGCTGAACAGCGCCGAGGATGGGGTGACGGAACTGGCCGCCGTTACGGACCCCCAGCAGGTGGCTGACCTGGTCGAACTGGTCCTGAACGCGCCTGTGAATCAGAACCACCGGGATCAGACAGGCACTATGTACTTCATCGCCTTTCATCTCGAAGACGACACGATAGTTAGTCGCGCGTATTGGCCGGACTCAGGTGAGTTGTCTCGCGGCATTTTGCTGCCGCCGGTCGCCTCGAAATTGATTTCAAGGCTACGATAGAAAGTCCGTTCAAAACGGACTAAGAGAGCATCACTTGACCCAAAATGAGGGCTTGAGAGTCGGGTTCTAACCGACTTTTGATAGTAGTTCAGAGTTTCAACTCGGGGCGGTCGTCTGACGACATTACGTGGTAAGTAATAATTTGGACCAACAAATCAGAAGGGCAACAGTATGAAACATCAGCCGTGTTTATTAATCATCTTATTAGTTTTAGCAGCAGTATGGGCCGTGGGCTGTAACGGACAGCCGGCAGCGGCGGTCTCTACTCTTACAAGGATTGCGCCCACGGTCGTAGGAGTGGCCGAACCTGCATCTACTCCCCCGCCGTCCGTCGACAACCGGGCTGGCCTGGTA
>JBFGLD010001192.1:0-2506 GCA_041576335.1 Anaerolineae bacterium
CGGGTTTTAGAACCGGCTGCCTGCCGTCACTGTGTTCTTACGTGTCCCGTTTGATGTATTCGTGGACGAGCGTGAGCTCCTCGACGCCAATATCGTTACCGTCAGACTTTGGCTGCGGGCCGCTAATCTTGGACGGCCAGGCGCTATTGAAGTTCCAGCGCGCCACTTCCTTCAAGGTTTGGTCGTACATTATTATTGAGCCGTCGCGCCGGGCGCCGTCGACATCGCCATCTTCGACCTGCTTACGCCACTTCCACATGTCCATATTTTTGGTGATGCCCCGCTTGAGCGTGATGTCGCCCCATTTCAGCCGGCCGGGGATTTTCATCACGAGCTCTGTGCCCTTTTCGGTGACGACTTTGTGTTCGATGATTTCGTTTTCTGAGCCTAAACCGGACACTTCGGTAAAGTAGCCCTTGACGACACCCTGAATATCGACTGCAAAATGAAAACCAACAAGGGGATTTTCATCCGCCATTTTTCGCTCCTTTCTTTACACTGTAAGCATTTGTTTCTTGATAATCAAGTTCATTTTTTACTGCTCCACAGTTGGACGCACAGCTTCACGGATTTGACTTGATTTAGGATTCTATTTCCGTTTTCCTGTGCGTTTTACGGTCTGTGGATGTCTGACCCCTTCTTTCATATCTTTGATGGCGTTCAAGTTACGCTTCCGCGTCTGCGCCGGCCCACTGGCTAATGCGAACAATGACGAACTCGGCCGGTTTGACCGGGGCCAGGCCTACCTCGATAATGAGTTGACCCAAATCCCGCACTTCAACCGGGTTAAGTTCCTCGTCGCACTTGACGTAGAAAGCCTGTTCCGGTGTAACCCCGAACAGGGCCCCGCTGCGCCAGACGTTGCGCAAGAAAGCGGTCACGTCCCGGCGCACTTTGGCCCACAGGGTATAGTCGTTTGGCTCAAAGACCACCCACTGCAGCCCTTGATCCAAGGAGGCTTCGACCATGATGAACAACCGCCGGACATTGATGTAGCGCCAGGCGCCGCTGCTGCTTAAGGTGCGGCCGCCCCAAACGCGAAGCCCGCGGCCGGGAAAGCTGCGGATACAGTTCACGCCGATGGGATTGAGCGTATCCTGCTCGCCCCGGCTCAGGTGCAATTCTACATCCAGCGCCCCAAAGACAACCTCGTTGGCCGGGGCCTTATGCACCCCGCGCTCGCTATCAGCCCGGTTGTAAACCCCAACCATGTGGCCGCTGGGCGGAACTAACCTGGTATTGCTCGGGCTTTCGCTATAGTCGGCCACCCTGATCCAGGGGTAGTACAGCGCCGCGTACGAGGTATCCAGGTTCAGATAATTCTTCCACTCCTTGGCCTGCTGGGCGTTGAGGCCCGGCGGCGTATCAAGCACCGCGAAGCGATACTTATGGCGCTCGCAGTGGGCCACCATCGCCTCCTGTACCATCTTGATTCGCTCTTTGGCGCTGTCCGAACCATCATAGCCGGTCAAAATATCCGGGCAAACCACCAAACGAACGTCGTCGAGCGCCTCCAAGCCCTCCAAGCCGGTCCGCTCTGCTGCGCTGCCGACAAAGTCGGCTACATTTAACAACTTGGCACCGCCGCCGGTCAACTTGTAATCACCATCCTCCGGCAGAGAATTGCCAACCGCCGAAATCGTAACCGCGTCAAAGGTGGCGTTGCCCACAAAGTTCTCTTCATCTTTTTTCATAGTCAGGTTAGATTTGGTCTCCTGCCCGACATTCATGGCGAAGGTGTCCTCGCCGGTCGTCTTGATCTTAACCACCAGATCATTGCCGCCCGGGCCCGGAGTCTTAGCTGTAACCTTAAAGCTGTTGCCCCGGCCCTTCGCCGTAATCGTGACCTCGGCCGCTTTGACATCGTCCGCGCCCTCTTTTAAGGCCCGCAGACTAACGATGTAGCAGGCCCCGCCGCCGTTGGCGAAATAGCCGTAGACGGCATCCGGCAGATAAGCGTTCGGAGTAAAATCACCAAAAGTATCGGCAAATTGGGTCCAACTTGTGACCAGAGTGGCCTTGTTGAGTCGACTCTCAATGGGTTCTCTTTCGCCCGTTTCGGGATTCAGCCGTTTCAAGCTGGCTTCGGCAGTAGTGCCGATAAACGCCGCCGTTGACGTGCCGACCGCCTCAATCGGTTTCGTCCCTTTGTCGACTTCTTCAACATAGACCCCTGGTGAGGCGTATGTTACTGGCATAATGTTATTCTCCTTTGCTACTAACGGCTGGCGTGCCAGCCTTTATTTTTAGAACCACTTTTTTTCAACTAATCTGCATTGAATATATTTTCGCCGGCGGCCCGCGGCCGTGATTTCCCCTGTTCCTTAAACCCGGCCGGACCTGGCCGTAATATAAGCTGCCGGACAACCTCCATCGATACCGGCCTTGCGCCGCAAAGCCACCACCAACACAGCCCGCTTGAATTTTCATCGGATTCCTCCATCTCGCCTACATAACGAGGTCGTAATTATCATCCGCGCTTTGAAGCGGAATCGAAATCTTTCTC
>JBFGLD010001193.1:0-2505 GCA_041576335.1 Anaerolineae bacterium
CGGAGCCTCTTTGCCGGCTTCCACGATTTCCGGAATGGAGTGACAGATATTGCACTCTAAGCGGACCGTTTGGCCTTCAGACGAGGTATGTTTGCCGTCGTGGCAGCGGAAGCAGCCGGGAAATTCCCGGTGCCCCAGGTTGTTGGGATGCGTTTGCCAGCCAACAGCCATATTGGGAAAGACAGACCGGGTAAATACCTCTTTAACCATTTCAACAGCGTTCTGGACCGATTCTGGGTTGCCGGCATAAAAATCCGGGTAGTTATCTTGATACCAGGCGTCTAACTTGGCGATGTTTTCTAACCCCTCTGCGGTAGTGTCGTATTGTTGGGTGAGGAGTTCGACGCCTTTCAGCTTAATCTCAGGGATCGACTGGTCGATCTGCCGCCGGGCCAGGGCATCGTCCATTGCGTCAGAGGGGGATCGAAATAGGTGGGAGATGCGGGTGTGGCAGTCGATACAGTCCATCCGGTGCAATTCCCCTTCAACCTGCTTTCCAAAATTTGGGGGCAGACCGGCTTCCACATCAAAATATTCGATAACCTCGCCGTCCGGACGCACTTCACGAATGTAGGGAATGGTTTGTTTGATCGGGTCATCAGCGTAGAAGAAAACTTCATTTTCAATATGCCAGTGGATGCCCCGGCCCAACCCTTCGCGTTGGGTCCCACCGCCGGTTTTAA
The DNA here is from genome assembly GCA_041576335.1 of Anaerolineae bacterium. GTDB lineage: Bacteria > Chloroflexota > Anaerolineae > 4572-78 > J111 > JANQQF01. Next base: position 684 of record JBFGLD010001193.1, read on the forward strand.
CGATCAGGAAATTGCGAGTTTCGGTGTTGGCTTCATTGTCTTGGAAGCGTTTGATTTCAACAAACGCATCGGACGAGAATTTTTCGGGGTTGTGGCACTGCTCGCAGGTGTCGCGGGCGGGGCGCAGGGCCTTGACATAGATTGGCGGTTCATAGGCCTGGGTGAGCGCGTTGATCACGTGGGTCACTTCTCGGGCTTTGCGCGGCACCGTCAGCAGAAAACCTTCCTGGCCCAAATGGCAGTCTACACAGTCGACCCGGGCGTGGGGGGAAACCTGGTAGGCGGTGTATTCCGGGGGCATGGTGTGGCAAACGGTTCCGCAAAATTCGGGCGAGTTGGTATATTCCCACGTCGTTGCCCCCACGGTGATGGCGCTAAGCAGAATAAAAAGTCCGATAGCCAAAATCACGGCCCAGCGCACGGGTCGTCGCTGCGTATATAACCACCGGCTAAGTTTGCTCACGTCGTTGCTCCTAACTAGCTCAAGGTGAAGAAGATGAGTTGCTAACGGATGTTGATAACAAACCCCCGATTCGGCTCGATCTACCGGCAACCCAATCGAGAATTCTCTAAACGTTAAAAGTAACTATTCAGCGAGGACTGGCAGTCCTTGAAAAACAGGGCGATTTGTTGGTCAACAACACCTGTAATTAGGGGATGTCGCCATTTATAGCGCAGGAGTGCCAGTCCTAAATGGATAACCTGAATAGTTACAAAAAAATTTATGAGCTTTTATTATGCAGTAGGCTAAAGGAGGCTAACGATGTCAGCTAAGCAAACTTTATTAAAGGGCGGGTGTGTACTCAGCCTCGATCCAAAAATTGGGAACTTTCAACAGGCCGATGTGCTGATTGAGGGGACTAAAATTGCGGAGGTCGGTCCTAACCTGGAAGTCGCCGATGCGGAAGTAATCGACGCCTCGAACACGATTGTCATGCCGGGTTTCGTCGACACGCACCGCCACCTGTGGGAAGGGATTTTGCGCAACATTGGAGTCGATGTCCCCCTGGAGGGGGAAATTAGCTATCTGGCCTTTGTTTTAAACACCCTGGCCCCCGTTTACCGGCCGGAAGACGTTTACATCGGCAACCTGGTCAGCACCCTGGGGATGATTGATGCCGGGATAACGACGGTTCTCGATTGGTCCCATATTCAAACAACGCCGGAGCATACCGACGCGGCCATTAAAGCGCTCCAAGAATCGGGCATGCGGGCTGTTTTCGCCTATGGCCCGCCCTGGTTTGAGGCACCCAAAGCGGAGCACCCTGATTGGTTCAGGCGAGCTGCCAAGCAGTATTTCTCCTCCAAGGACCAGCTGCTCACGCTGGGCCTGGCTGCTTTTGGGCCGGAATTTAACTCGCTTGAAGGTAACCAGGCTGATTGGGAACTTGCCCGCGAGGTAGACGCCCGCATCACCGTCCATGTCGGCGTCGGCACCTTTGGCAAAAATGGTAAGGTGGCCGAGGTGGGCAAGACGGGGCTGTATGGGCCGGACACCACCTATATCCACTGCACCACGCTGAGCGATGAGGAAATACAGATGATCGTGGACACCGGCGGCACGATCTCGCTGGCTTGTCCTGTAGAGATGATGATGGGGCATGGGACACCGCCCACCCAACGTTTTCTGGATCGCGGCTTGCGGCCCAGTTTGAGCGTTGACGTTGAGACCAATGTGCCCGGTGATTTTTTCACCCAGATGCGCTCGGCGATCTCGCTGCAGCGGGTTTTGATCTATGAGCAGCAGCTGCAGGGCAAAGAAGATCTGCCGCCTGTGCTGACGGCCCGTGAAGTGCTGGAGTTTGCCACTATCGAGGGGGCA
>JBFGLD010001194.1:0-2505 GCA_041576335.1 Anaerolineae bacterium
AAAAGTTATCTGTAACAAGTTTTACCTTAGACCATAAAAGCAATCAAAAGTCCAAAACTCTTTTATTGTTTGGGAGGAGCAAGAGTTTTGGACTTTACTCAATCCTAATATAATCCAACTTTGGAGCGTGAAAGCGTCGTCGCCCACCTTGTTAGGGATACATTACCCCCAAAACCCAGGTCAATAGAGTGCGTTGTTGAACGTTCAGGTTATTTCACGAGCAGGTAAACAAAAAGTTTACCAACGGTAATGAGCAAAGGCCCGGTTGGCGTCGGCCATGCGATGGGTATCGTCCCGCCTCTTAACCGTCGCACCCTGATTATTCGCTGCGTCCATCAATTCTGCAGCGAGCTTTTCGGCCATTGATTTTCCAGACCGAGCCCGAGCTGCTTGAACTAACCAGCGGATTGCCAGGCTCTGGCGGCGGATGGGGCGAACCTCAAGCGGAATTTGGTAAGTCGCGCCACCAACCCGCCGCGGCCGGACTTCTATCTGCGGCGTAGCGTTCTTAACAGCTTGCTCAAAAATCTCTATCCCCGGCTTCTTCGTACGGCTTTCTGCAATATCCAACGCTTTGTAAACAATAGAGGCAGCCAGGGTTTTTTTGCCATTTCTCATTAATTTGTTAACAAAACTCGATACGAGTTCACTACTGTATTTTACGTCAGGCTCAATGGGTCGCTTTGTAGCTCGATTTCTTCTTGACATAGTTTCCTCCTAACCCAGACAGAAACAACGCTTATTTGGGGCGCTTCGTCCCATACTTAGAACGACCTCGTCGCTTGGCTCCAACACCTGTCGAGTCGAGAGCGCCACGCACGATATGGTAACGGACTCCGGGCAAATCTTTGACACGACCGCCTCGCACCAACACAACGGAGTGCTCTTGAAGGCTATGCCCTTCACCGGGAATATAGGCTGTTACTTCGAGGCCATTTGTCAAGCGTACACGAGCAATCTTGCGCAAGGCAGAGTTTGGCTTTTTCGGAGTCATCGTACGCACTTGAGTACAAACCCCGCGCTTTTGAGGCGAACCGTCACTGGGTAACATCCGTCCTTTTAGCGCATTAAAGTTAAAACGCAATGCCGGTGCTTTGGTTTTGCCTTTTCTAACTTTACGACCTTTTCGCACTAACTGATTTATGGTTGGCAAGAACACTCTCCTTACGATTTCAGAAATATGGGTTTTCTTTTTTGCTTAAAGCCGAATTCTGTAGGCAGTGCACGAGGCCACCGGAAGTATCTATCCGGTGGCCTCGTTAGTTATCTGGCTGTACATATTCTGTGGGCCGAGAAAAGCTTCCCATTGCCCTTCCCGTAAAAATGTTTAGACCCACACGCAAGCATTAACTATAACGCATTTGCCCAGGTTTGTCAAATTGAGTTCCGCTTCTTAGGTTACCGTGCTCCGCCGGGAATTCCTAACCCCAAGCCAAGCTTGGGCAATCGCTCTTTTTGCTCTTCTTTGCCGAATGTCAGAATCTCGTCATCTTCCGAGATAACTTCAACCGATAGCCCCAGAGATTGCAGTTCTTTGACTAAAACTCGAAAACTCTCCGGCAAGCCAGGATCCTGGATCGGTTCACCTTTCACAATGGCCTCGTAAGTTTTTACCCGCCCCACCACATCATCACTCTTGACAGTGAGCATTTCTTGTAGGGTGTGAGCGGCCCCGTAAGCCTCGAGAGCCCAAACTTCCATTTCGCCGAAGCGCTGACCGCCAAACTGCGCTTTGCCACCGAGCGGCTGCTGCGTCACGAGACTATAGGGGCCGGTTGACCGAGCATGCACTTTGTCTTCAACGAGGTGAGCCAATTTGAGCATATTGATAATACCTACCGTTACAGGCCGATCAAACGGATCACCTGTTTTGCCATCATATAAGGTCATTTTGCCCGTCGTTGGCATAGGCAGCCTTAGCTCACCAGAAACCTTTAAGGCCATCGGATCGATCTCGTCAGCCGGCAGTTGGCTCACGTTCATTTGTGCGAGTGTCGCTGACGTACGCCCGTCAGCTACAATTTCTACTCGATTCTTCATAGCTTGAAGCCACTCACGTAGACACACCAGGCGTACAGCCTCGCGTGCAGCCAGACCAATATCTCTTGGGCGCCGTTCCCCCTCAAAAGACAACAGAAAATCCGGATCGTAGTTGCGTTCGCGCAGCCACTCGTGAAGCACTGCCCGCTGGGCATAAATTTCGTCGGTGGCCAGGCGTTCCTCATCATATCCCTTTTCACCCAACCAGTCTACCAGGTACAAGGCCCGCGCTTCAGCTTCATCTTCAATCTCCTCAGGTGAATATTCTTGTTCGTCTATCCAAGTCCACCCTTTTTCCGTAGCATCTTGCCAAGCGTGATTCAACAGCCAGGCCCGAGCCAACTCAGCCGCAATTTCATCCTCTTCTGCCCCATCAAACACGGAGCTAATAGCCCGGAAGCCCAGGTGGTGGGCGGCCCAGCCCAGATGAGTCTCCAGTATTTGACCGATATTCATCCGGGCCGG
>JBFGLD010001195.1:0-2502 GCA_041576335.1 Anaerolineae bacterium
CGCCGAGGAGCTTTTCATCGCCGATTGGGGTGGGAGGGTCTACAGGGTCGACATCGCGACCGGTACCGAGACGCTGCTGTCCTCGGGGGGTGCGCTCAGTTGCAGTTGGGGCATCGCCGTCGAGTCGAGTGACCATCTGGTCAGTGCCTTGATCGGGAAAGAGATTCGGATTCCCGTGTGGGACACTTTTAGTCCTGGCCTGGGAACTGATCGAGATGCCTACCACATTGTCGGCTTTGCCTGGGTGCGGATCGAGGCAGCGAGTGACATTGACCTGCCCGGCAAAACGATCATGGCGACCTACCTGGGTCCGGCTGACGAACCTTGCGAAGCCGGCGACCCGCCGTCAGTGCCCACGCCCGTCGTCACCTGTTTTGGGTCGTCAAAGGATGCTTATTTCCGTCAAGATGATACCGATGACAACAATGGCAGTGACAAAGACCTGAAAGTCAAACCTGATGCCGGCAAGCTTCATCACATTGCCATCGAATTCGATCTGACCTCTGTCCCGGCCGGCAGCAACGTGCTTGAAGCCATGCTCCACTTGTATGAGGATAACGACCGAGATAACCAGACGATCTATTTCCATCGGATTACGAATAGTTGGGTTGAGTCGCAGGCAACTTGGGACGAACGCAGTGCGGGCACGTCTTGGGCCACGCTAGGCGGCGATTACGATGCCGGAACGTTGGCCACCCTTACGCCCAACATCGACAAGCAGTACCGCGAGATCAACGTCACGGGCGTCACTCAAGACTGGGTGGACGGCACCTATAACAACTACGGCCTGTTAATCCGGTCCACCGGCGATAATGGTGACGTTAAATTCAAGAGTAAAGAGGAGGGTAACGCCAGTAAACGGCCCAAGTTGTGCCTGACCTACCAGCAGCCATAGCGTTAGCTTTAAGGGCAAGCCGGTGACTGAAAAGTCACCGGCTTTTTTTTGCGTTTTAGCGGGCTTCAAATTTCCATGCTGAGGCCAGCGGCCGCAATTCCCCACGCACCCTCGCTCGACCAAACGTTTCACGTTTCAGGCCTCGCGTGCTATAATTCCCCAGTCAAAGAAAGAGCTGAGGAGAAAGACGTATTAACCTCAACCGTACAGCGAGCCGCAGCGTACCTGTGCCGGCGGATCGGGCAAGCCTAACCCGCCGGATGCGGGTGTATTGGGCAGATCTCCTGGCCTGGGCTATTGTCTTCCTTTACATTGTCACCTTCACCTGGCTGGCAATCTTACGCCACGCCAGCTTCAACTCCAGCGGTTTCGACCTGGGCATTTACGACCAGGTCACCTGGAATACCCTCCACGGCCGCTTTTTCTTCTATACCACTACCGGCCAGCCGCTGCTTCATTTTTCCAACCACGTTTCGCCTATCCTGCTGCTGGTCGCGCCCTTTTATCTGATCCACAGCGGCCCGGAAACACTGCTCTTGCTTCAAACTGCGGCGATTGCCCTGGGCGGGCTGCCCCTGTTTTGGCTGGCCCGCGAAAAGCTCAGCAGCAGCTTTGTCGCCCTGAGCCTGCTGCTGGCCTATCTGCTCTTTCCCACCCTGCAAATCGTCAATCTATGGGATTTTCATCCGCCGGTGCTGTCGGTCGGCTTTTTTATGTTTGCCTTTTACTTTCTGGTCAAACGCAAGCCCGGCTGGTTCCTGTTCTGCGCCGTATTGGCCATGCTGGGCAAAGAGCAGCTTCCGCTCCAGGTGGCCTTCTTGGGGCTGTACGCCCTCATTCGCTATCGAGACTGGCGGCTGGGGCTGACGACCATCGCCCTGGCGCTGACCTGGTTTTTGATCGTGATGTACTGGATTATCCCGGCCAACAGCGTGACCGGCGATCATCTCTTTATCGGCTACTATGCCGACCTGGGCGACTCGCCGGCGGAAATTGTGCTGACTGCAGTTACCCGACCCGATCTGGTTTTCAGAAACCTGTGGCAGCCGGCCAAACTCAAATATCTATTTGACATTCTAACGCCGTTTGCTTACTTGCCCTTGCTGGGCCTGCCGGTGCTGCTGATTGGAACGCCTTCATTTGCCATCAATCTGCTCAGCGCCAACTCAGCTATGCACGATGCCTCGCAGGCCCAGTATGGGGCTGACATCGCCCCCTGGCTGGCCTGGGCAGCGCTGTTTGGTACCCTCTACCTCAGCCGGGGTATCAGGCGGGCTTGGCCCAAGCTTGGCTCTTGGGCTGCGCCCGGCATCGGCCTCATCCTGCTGGCTGTCGCCTTGATCTGGCAGCTTTTTCGAGGTTTTTCTCCGCTCGCCTTCGACCCGCCCTCCTGGGAAATCACGGCGCACGACCGCCTGGCCGGCCGGTTTATCGCCCAAATTCCCGCCGAGGCGCCGCTTACGGCTCAGGGGAAGCTGTACCCGCACCTCAGTAACCGGGTTATCGCCTACCAACTACCCGATGTGAACGAAGCCGAATACGTCTTGTTGGACGTCACCCGGGGCACGTGGCCGATCCATCCCAACGATCTGTGGGCCCAGGTGCGC
>JBFGLD010001196.1:0-2492 GCA_041576335.1 Anaerolineae bacterium
GGAATACTTTGAAAACTTCATGATAGCAGAGAGCGACTAAGGTGCTGCTCTTTTCGATTAATATTTTTGGCTCATCTGCTGCTGGTTTAGTTTAATAAAAACACCGCTGCTCCACGCTGCGGAATTGAGCCTGTCGGCTATTGCAGAAACACAATCTTCTGAAACCTTTGCCGATTATGCCCGACTCCGGGGACGAATGATAACTTTACGCGCCTTTATGGCTCAGTGGCAAGGAGACCTGCCAGACGCCATCGCACTCTCTCATGAGGCCTTGAAATACTTGGACGACGATGACCTGCAGTTACGCAGCGTGCTCGAGACGAATCTTGGGGACATTTGTTTGATCAGCGGAGAATTGGCATCGGCCAGACAACATCTGAACAGGTCCATCACAGCCGGTCAAGCCGCCGGCAACTTCCACGCCGCCCTGGGCTCCGTTAGTCGTTTGGCTGAATTGGAAACGATACAAGGCCACCTCCATCAGGCCGCCAAAACTTACCGGCAAGCGATCCAACTTGGGGCCGAGTGGGGTGGTGGTCAACCCTTGCCGGGAGCTGGCCGGGCCCATGTGGGTCTGGCCCAGGTGCTCTACGAATGGAATGATCTCGATGGGGCGGCACACGACCTGAGGCAAGGCATTTACCTGGGCGAACAGTGTGGGGAACAGGAGGTTGTGCTAGAAGCCTATCTCACTTTGGCGCGACTGCAGCAGGCCCAGGGACAGGCCAACGCCGCGATTGAAGCCCTCGAACGGGCAGTGGCGCTTCCCGCCAGAGACAGCAAGCTCCTGGATACCGGCCACGTACCAAGCTGGCAGGCGCGTATTTCACTGGCTCAGGGCGACCTGAATGCAGCCAGTCGCCGGGCAGATTCCCTGGTATCGGAGTTGAGTTTACCGGATGTTCCCGATTTTCGGTTTGAGGTACCCTATCTCACCCTGGTACGGGTATGGATAGCCCAGGACAAACGGCCATCCGACGGGTCACTCGAAGAAGCAACCGGGCTGCTGGAGCGACTACTCCAGGCAGCAGAAGCAGAAGGGCGAGTGGGCAGGGTGATCGAAATACTGGTACTGTGTGCCTTAGCCTTCCAAGCACAAAACAATGTAGCCCAGGCAATAACCTCTCTGGAACATGCCCTGTCCCTCGCCGAACCGGAAGGCTATGTGCGTGTCTTTGTGGATGAAGGTTCAGCAATGAAAAAGTTGTTGCGCCAGGCTATGTCCCGTGATATAGCGCCGGACTATCTGCCCAAATTACTTTCGACATTTGATGTTTCATATAAGACATACACCCCCACCCAACCCCTCACCGACCCGCTCAGCGAGCGTGAGCTGGAGGTCCTGCGGCTTCTGACAACCCATCTATCAAGTACAGAAATTGCTCAAGAACTCGTTATTGCCGTGAGCACGGCTCGCACTCACATCAAGAGCATCTATAGCAAACTGGGGGTTCACAGCCGTACCCAAGCCGTAGCCCGAGCCCAGGATATTGACCTGCTATAAGAGACGCGGAAAAAATATCTCCGTTGGATTTGTGCCCACCTAATCCCCTACCTCAATCCCCTACTTTGGGGGATGACAGCTCACCTACTTGATGATTATACTATGTGCATAATTGATCGTTACAGACCTGGATTAAAGCATCGTTGATCAACCAGGGCTTTTGACTAGGGAGGCACAGTTTATGACCAATGGACGCAAATTTGAAAAACCAGGAGTCTATCAAATCAGAGTGAACGGTGTTCTCGACCAGAAATGGTCGGACTGGTTTGGTGGCTTCAGCATTATTCCGCAAGCCAGCGATGAAACTTTGCTGACGGGTTCGGTCGCCGATCAGGCCGCTCTGCACGGGTTGCTGAACAAGATTCGTGATATAGGCTTGCCTTTATTGTCAGTTAATCGAGCGGAAAGTGAAGAATCCGAACAATAAACTATCTAAGAAATATTCAACTGCTAAACTAAATAGGGAGATTTATGATGGAGAACATAAATCTTAAGAAAATCGTTGTTATCTTAGTACACGCTGTGGTAGGATGGGCGCTTTGCGGATCGATTGTCGCCGTTGGCCGGGAGATTACGTCTATGGAAACCACGCTCATCATCCATGCCATTGGCGGCCCGATTATCTTTGCCGTAATATCTCTGGTTTATTTCAAAAAGTTCAATTACACCTCGCCGTTACAGACGGCAAGTGTATTTCTTGCCGTCATCATCTTTATGGATTTCTTTGTGGTTGCTCTGCTCATCGAAAAGAGTTTTGAAATGTTTGCCAGTATTATCGGAACCTGGCTTCCCTGGGCCTTGATTTTCACCTCAACTTATTTAACAGGACTGTACATCAGGGAACATACCGAGACCGCAGCTATCGCCTGACCCGGCATACTTGGTTCCGCTTGCCGATGGCGGCTCCAGCCAAATTGCTTTGCGTCTCCGAGCTTTTTTTCAACCCTATAGCTTCAAGCCCGGCCAATCACCGGGCTTTTTTCATACC
>JBFGLD010001197.1:0-2489 GCA_041576335.1 Anaerolineae bacterium
GGGTCCGGAATTGGAAAGGGAATTTTCATCTCAATAACATTACTCATGCTTATGATTTTCCCATTCAACGCGGTCGCATTTGCCTCTGATGCCATTGCCGGTGAACGAGAACGGCAAACCTACGAGATACTGCGGATTACGACGATGTCCACCTTCCAGCTTGTTTCAGGCAAATTAGGGGCGGTCTTCATCTTTTTAGTGCTCTATCTTCTCCTGGCGCTGCCGATACAAGCGCTGTCTTTTCTGTTTGGGGGCGTGACCATGGGAGAAGTCTTAATTGCAACCATCGCGGTATTGGTGACGGGTCTGGCCTTTGCAGCGCTAGGGATTTACATTTCCAGTCTGGCTCGCACTGTAAAGATGGCCACCGCCATCTCTTCCAGCCTGATTATTCTCTTTGTCTATGTTGTTCCCATCATTATTTGGCTACTGGTCTTGTTTGCACCGCCCTTCATTTCTGATTTGTTGTCCGGTCGTACCTGGCTCAGCCTCTTAATTGTCGTCTACGGTGGAGGTCTATTGGCCAGCCTCAATCCTCTGGGTGCGGCTATTTTGACGAGCGTGGCGGCGGCTGATGGCAAAGGTTACTTTTTGTTCACCATTACCGACACGATTCAGGGTGGGCCGGTGACGCTGTGGGTCATTTCGCCATGGTTGGTATACGTGTTCAGTTACAGCTTGCTGGCGTTATTGTTTGTATTTCTTACGACCAAGCGTCTCTCAAAACTGAGTGTGATGTGAGACGAGTTGCCAAACTAAACCCAAGGTAATCCTCGATGTACGCGTCGAAATTATTATTCTCAGCGCTACCGAAGCCTCTCAACGACTTCCTGCGCCGCGTGAGCCGGCGCCGGCGCTGGCAGGAAGGCGCTCATGTGGTGTTGCCCACATTGGGTCTTGGCTTGGGCATTACTCTCGCGTTTGTTTGGCTGGGCCGATTTTATCCCCTGGCGCAGCCCACCGTTTTACTGCTTTCCGGTCTGAGTGCCACGCTGGTCGGACTCGTTATCATTCTGGCCTACGTGTGGCTTCGCCCTTTTTCCCTTCAAATGCTGGCCCGGCAGCTTGATCATCGTTTCAACTTGGAAGAGCGTATTTCTACGGCGATGGAATTAGCCATAGACGGCGGGCAGACGCCCCATATTATCATTGATAGCCAGTTAGCCGATGCGCTGCAGCATCTCAAACGCCTCGATCCGGCTCAATTTTTCCCGACCAAACTATCGTGGCGCTGGTTGGCCCTAAACGGCGTGTTGATCGCAGCTATTAGTGCAGGGCTGCTCACACCCAATCCACAGGTACAGGTGCTTCAGAGGCAGGCCAAAAACCGGGATCTCATCGCCAAGCAGAAGGACCAGCTCGAGGAGATTCGAGCCGATTTGTTGGCCAATCAAGCTTTGCGTGACATGCCCGAGGACGAATCGGCCCTGCGTACGCTTGATGAGGTCGTCGAAGCCCTGAAGAACGATGATTTGGGTCCGGAACATGCCTTGGCCGCACTTTCTGAAGCCGAGCAGGCGTTATCAGATCTGCAAAATGCCCTGGACCAGCGGCAAGCAGCCCTTAACGACCTGGCTCAAACGATCAACCAATTCGACTCGAGCGCCAGCCTGACGGACGCAGCACAACAGCGCGATCGGGCTCGCGCCGCTGAACTTCTTCAGTCTGCGGCCGCTGATCCCCCCGCCGATCGTGAAACCCGCGAAAATTTAGCTAATGCGCTCCGGCAGGCAGCTCAGGCGGCGGCTCAAAGCGGCAGCACCAGTCTGGCCGAATCGCTGGACCAGGCCGCCGGGGCCGTTGAGCAGCCCGCGGAGGAGGATGCCAACTCAGCTGCGACTCAAGAAGCACTTCAACAGGCCGCCGAAGCCTTGGCCGAGGCTGAACAACAGCTTGCCAACCAGGATGCCCTCGAACGGGCGTTGGGTAATATTCAAGAGGCTCGGCAGCAGTTGGCCGAATCGGCGGGGCAAGCGGAAGGCGGTCAAGGACAGCAGGCCGAGCAGGGCCAGGAGCGCCGGCGCCCGGGGCAAGGTCAGGGGCCAGGTGACTTTCCCGGCGAGGAGGGAGGAGGTGCCGGTCGCGCCGACCCTGGCCAGGGTGCTGACGGCCTGTTCGCCGACGAAGCCGCGCCCGACGAGCTCCCGACCGGTAACGGCCCTAGCCAAGGCAGGCTCGACAGTTATGAGGCGGAATATCCATCCATTCATTGGGGTGGCGATGGCGGTCCGATCGTCAACCCCGCCCCGCAGGGCGCCGAAGGGGGACTGCCAGTCGGCACCGGGCCGGTTGACCCCAACCAAGAAGAAAACCCAACCCTGGTACCCTACAACCAGGTCTATGGCCGCTATGCCGACGCCGCCGGCGAAGCTTTGAATGATACTTACATTCCCCTGGGAATGAAAGACTTTGTACGAAATTATTTTGGCGCGTTGGAACCGGGCGGAAAATGAGAATAGTAGTTATGGAGACGCTCTTATGACTTCACC
>JBFGLD010001198.1:0-2488 GCA_041576335.1 Anaerolineae bacterium
CAGCACGAATTGTGGCGGTTCGAGGAACAGCCCGCAGTAGGGCAATTTCACCAAAGAAATCGCCGACTCCCAGGCGGTTGATGACGCCGGTTGGCTGTGCGCCCATATCCGGGGCGAGTACCTCAACTTCGCCGGCTTCAATAATGTAAAAGGTGTCGCCCATTTCGCCCATATGAAATACAATCTGACCTGGTTTGAATTCGACAACCTTAATGCGATTGGCCAGTAAGACGCTCTGCTCAAGGGTCATTTTACTCAAAATCGGAATGTTTTCCAGAACACGTACAACTCCGGTCGTCAGCGCTTTTTCCAAGATGTCGAGCTGCGTTCTGGCTTCCGAATAGTCCGGTTTGAGCTTTAGAGCTGTTCGGAAAGACTCGCGGGCCGACACGTAGTCGCGCAGCGTTTTTTGAACCGTGCCCAAATTGTAGAAGTGGTGGGCATTAGCCGGCTCAAGCTGTGTGGTTGCTTTGAAAACGGTTAGAGCTTCGACATATTTGCCCTGATCGTGGTAGGTAATGCCAAGCTGGTTGTAGGCATCGACAAAGTCGGACCGAAGCCGGATGGCTTCTTCCAGATGAACTATGGCTCGCTCATACTGGTCGATTTGGCGATAGAGTGAGCCCAGTTCGTACTGGACTTCAGCCGAAGCGGGGTTTTCCTCGCTGGCCATATGCAGATACGTCAGGGCGTCGGGATATCGACCCAATTGGCGCGAGGCCAGACCGGCGCTAAACAGCAGCGCAAAATATTGCTGCATAAGCAGGCGACGTTCCAGACGCTGAAGTGCGAGCGTAACATCTTCGCCGGAATTAGCCAAACATTGTGCGCCGAGCCAAATTCGGGCGTAATCCTCATCGTCGCCCAATATTTTTGAGTAAAGCATGGCATTATCGTGGGCAATGCCGTAAAGCATGATGATCGTACCTTGCCAGCGCCGGCGTGCTTCGGTGTTGCGCAAATTAGGTTCGATGTCATAGCCGTGTTCCCGCTGGGCGAGAGCAGCAAAAAACTCCTGGTAAGTATGGTGTGCAAACTCTATCCAGGCTCGCGTGTCCGCGTAGCGAATTAGACCGCTGTGTTTAATCTCTTCGTGAACATCTTCGGCGGTAATGTATTGGACAGCCACGCGCTCACCGGGCGAGGCGTGCTCACGAAACAGATAAAGCTCTCTGGAAATAATGTCGATCCACCGTTCGCGCGGAAAGACCCAAGCTTCCTCCTCCTGCATGGCCAAACCCAGGCTGGCCAGCGCGTTTTTTCGTAGTACAAGGGGGACCTGCGATTTCGAACGACCAAATACCTTCCACCATTCGCTATCTGTGCGTTCCAATAAGTTGTCGGTGAAAGTTTCGAAAAGAACGCCCCGATTTTTGGGCAGCGCTTCATTGCTGTGTTTGGCAATCTGAGCGAACATATAGAGCGCCAGAGGAGACTGGGCCAGATCCTCCAATTGAGGATCGCTATAAATTTCTTTGGCAACTTGCCGCCCTTTTTCTGCTTGTAAATAGTTGACCAAAAAAGACTCGATATCTTCACCGGCCAGCCGGTGCAGCAGGGCAGTTCGAAAATGGTATAAGGCCGTGTAGTCTTGAACCCGACAAGACAGCACAAAACGGTGCTGCGTATACGTGCGAATAAATCTATTTAGCTCCAGACCAGTCTTGTCCTGAAATGGCATTTCATTTAGACCATCCAATAAGAACAAAACGCTTTGGATTTTTCCATTTTCCGGACCCCGGCCATCGAGCAACTGGGCAACATCGGCTTCGCTTTCAAATTCGTAAATCTCATAACTACGGAATATTTCAAGGATAATTTCTTCGAGTGTTTTGCCGGGGGTTAGGGTACTCAGCTTGATAAATATCGGTAAGGTGATTGGCGCCCGGCTGGTGCGTTGGATGTGTTCCCCATGTTCGGCAGTGTCGAGCATCATTCGACGCAAGACGGTCGTCTTGCCGCCGCCCGCATCTCCAAGGATCACCGTGCGGCGGTCGTGGGTAATCAAATCACGTACGTCAACGGGATTTTCACGAATGAGACTGGAACCTTCCATCGCAAAGCGGCGCAAGGGGGACACGTCGTCCTGATTATCTTGGGCGCGGGCCTCCAACCGGCGCTGGGCAATTTCGGTCAGAATCTCCAGCACGCCCGGCGCTTTATGGTTTATAAGGTTAAGTGAACGATGGGTCAGGGTCACAAACTTGGAAGGCTGGGCCGTTCGTACAGTTGCGGTTCGAGGTACCCTTTTAATCAGCGCCACTTCACCGAAAAAGTCTCCTTTTCCCAACTTTGAGACCACCATCTGATTACCCAAGGCATCAGGCACCAATACTTCCACCTCGCCGCTGACGATAACGTAGCATTTATCTCCCCGGTCGCCCTTCTTAAATACAATTTGGTTAGCGTTAAAGGGTTCAGCATGGGGAAAGAGTGGGGCAAGTTGTCTTAACTCCGCTTTGGTCAAGGTGTGGCGGGGAGGAAAGGG
>JBFGLD010001199.1:0-2484 GCA_041576335.1 Anaerolineae bacterium
GCCTGTCATCCTCATGGTGCTCATTACGGCGATTAGTGGAGCCTACCTATTTCAACACACGCTGCGTATTTTGGCCGATAGCAAACGATTGACATTACTCGCGGGGCTACTACTCGTTTTTATTATCCTGGCCAAATTTATGATCCCGGGCCACACTTTTGCCTACCTGTATCCTATGGCCGCTCTGACTATGCTTGTCGCAACGCTTATCGACGTCCAATTTGCCTTCATCGCAGCAGCCGTTCTGGCGCTTTTGGCCGGCTACATGGCCGCTGAAAATCCGCAGGAGGTGGTCGCCTATTTGATCTTAAGCGGCTGGACCGGCGCCCTGTCACTCGGACGAAGCCAGCGTATCACCAACCTGCTTTGGGCGGGCGTTTACGTTAGCATTGTCAACATCGGTGTCATCGCCATTTTCAACCTGCCGCTGGTTTCCGTAGCTACCACGAGTGCCGGCTTTTTGATGCTCCAAGGACTTATCAACGGCACGTTAATATCGGCAGGCTTGGCCTTGATTGCCCTATTTGTGCTCGGCAGTCTTTTGGGAATTACTACCTCGATTCATCTTTTTGAGTTAGGGCGCCCAACCCACCCCCTGTTGCGACAACTGCTGCTCAAAGCGCCCGGCACTTATGCTCACAGCTTGATGGTGAGCAATTTGGGTGAGCAAGCAGCTGAACGCATTGGGGCCGATGCCTTATTAGTCCGGGTGATGGCTTACTATCACGATATTGGTAAGATTCAGCGCCCTTATTTTTTCGTCGAAAACCAGCCGGAAGGCATCAACGTGCACCAAAAACTGGAACCTCAGATCAGCGCCCAAATTATCATTAGCCACGTATCCGACGGCCTCGAATTGGCTCAGAAATATCGTCTGCCCCCGGCGATTAAGGCCGGTATCGCCCAGCACCAGGGAACCGATTTGGTCAAATATTTTTATTACCAAGCTATCAAAGCTGCCGAAGAAAAGAACACCCAGGTCGATGAGAGCCATTTTCGGTATCCTGGCCCCAAACCTCAAACACGAGAGACCGGTATTTTGATGCTGGCCGATATATCTGAAACAAGCGTTCGCGCCCTTAAACCGGGTTCTGCCGGAGAAATCAATGAAATTGTAAAAAGAATGATCAGCGACAAGCTTGACAGCGGCGAGCTCAACGACTGTGACCTGACGATTGCTGATTTGAATGAGATTCGAAAAGCATTTGTAGACATTCTTCAGGGCGTACACCATCCGCGAATCAAATATCCTGACCAAATTAAAGCCGAGGAAGCCAAAGCCGAAGCAGCCGCAGAAAAAGATGAACCCGACCAAGAACCGTCCCCACCAAAAACGAAAAAAGACGAAGCAGAAAAGTCACGCGGGGCAGCAGCACCTCCCTCGCTGCAGCCGCTACCGGCCGACGCCCAAACCCGGCCGTCTCGCCTCGTAAGACGGGAATAAATCAGTACGAACAATAAGGTGATCGTTACTCCCCGAAAACAGATATGGAACTGACTGTTCAGATTGATCACGCCTTTGCGAAACAGATCGATCCTAAGTTGATAAGAGCCGCTCTGGCCATCACACTGCAACGTTTTTGTGCTGCCTCGGTCACGTCGGCCTCAATTGTCATAACCGATAACCGCACAATGCGACAGTTTAACCGTGCGTATCGCGGGGTCGATACCCCAACGGATGTGTTAGCCTTTGACAACATCCCCGACCCAGATTTTTCGAACGGTGACCGGGAAACCAATGTTCATCTCGGCGACATCGTTATTGGCTTTCCAGTGGCCGAGGCCCAAGCTCAGGCAGCCGGGCACACACCCCAGCAAGAAGTAATTCTTCTTACGGTCCACGGTGCACTCCATCTGGTCGGCTTCGACCACAACACCCCGGAAAGCAAACATGAAATGTGGCAGGCCCAGGCCCAGGTGCTGGCCGAGTTAGGGCTGGGGCATATCCAGCCGACAGAAACGTAACAAGGAAAATAAACGTTGCAAAAAATAAATCGCCTTCAAAGTTTCCAATGTGCTTTTGCCGGTATCCGGCACACCTTAAAAACCCAGCGCAATGCGCAAATACATTTGACTATCGGCGCCATCATTATCACCGTGGGTACGCTATTGCAGCTTAGTTTAACCGAATGGGCGGTTATTGCCCTGACGACGGGCTTTGTTTTGGCAGTTGAGATGCTAAACACGGTGGTTGAGGCGATTATGGACTATCTGAACGGTGAATTTGACCCCCGGATTAGAGTGATTAAGGATATCGCTGCCGGAGCCGTTTTGACCGCTGCCATCACAGCAGTAATTGTTGGCCTGCTCATCCTAGGTCCCGCCTTGTTTGCTCGGTTGAGCATGGGGCCGTAAGGTTGAGCCGGCTTTAGACCCTGCCACTAAGCGCAAGTTTGGCTACAATGGCATTTCAAATTAACGACTTGCCAAAAAGGTTAGAAGCGGTATAATGGTCTGTGGGCCCCTAGCTCAACTGGCAGAGCA
>JBFGLD010001200.1:0-2482 GCA_041576335.1 Anaerolineae bacterium
AGGGGTTGGTTCGGGGGTGGGAGTGCGGGTTGGCCTCGGGGTGGGGCTGGGCGTCGGGGTTGGTGTCGCCGTAGGTGTCGGTGTCGTGGTTGGGGTCGGAGTCGCCACAAGTACGACCACACTCCCCCGAGGAACGGTTGCCGAGTCCGGATTGGAAGAAATACTTGCCGCCACCTCGAAAACTCCGCCTTCCTCCGGGGCCGTCCAAACATAATTGGGATGGCTTAAATCTGTCGATTCTTCTGTAATTACACGGCCATCCTTCTCCTGAACGCGCCATGCCACGGCGTATCTGCTTTCAACGGCCGTGGGTGCCTGGCTGAGGGAGTTGCGCAAGACCTCCCAAATTTCGGTATCGCTGCTGGTCGCGGACAAATTTTGAATAGCAACGCCATATAAATTATATTGCGACGCAATTTTCAGTATATCGATCAAGCCGGCCAGATTCTTAAGATAGATGGTGTGATGGCGGTTTTCGTCATCCAGGTAGGCAAACCAATATGTTCCACTGTTATCATCAACCCGAATTCCGGTAGAGGTCTGTAGGCCCGTAAATGAAAAGTCAATTTCTTGACCGGGATTTATCATTTCTGGGACGTAAACTGCGGTCACCTCGCCAATCCGTTCAAGGGCTTGTTGGTGGCTTATTTCGCGAGTCGTTCCGTCCACCCACTCGGCACTTGCGGTTTGGAAAAGCAGCTGCAACTTGGAGCGATTGACTTGGCTAACCGCCCAATCAAGCATTACCTCCATTTGACCGCCTGGTGCGCGCGCTTTGGGGTCAGGTAAGGCGGGTAGTCTGACCAAATCGGCGATGCGGCCAACAGCCTCCCAATCGTATGCACCGGTATCCCAGGTGCCGGTCGATAGCTGCTGTGGTAGATCTACCCGAACCGAAAGTTGTGTGGCCGTGGGCATTGCCTGCCGCAGTTGCGTTAAGAATGCAGTGAATTCATGGCGTAAGTCAGGACTGACGTCTCGATAATCTAAATCAACGCCTTGATACTTATTGCTCTGCATCATGTCGACAATAGCCTTCACGTGCTGCTCACGGGCAGCGGTGTCAGTTAACAGCTTTTTGATCGAAATTGATCCGGCTGCACTATTCTCATGCCAGTTGCGAATGGTCGGTACAACGACAAGATCGGTATTTTGGATATCCGGGGGGATTTTGCCAAGCCCGCCAGAAATTTCACCATCACCGTCCACAACAAGACCCTGAGGATTTAGCCCGACCAGCATATCCACAGCGTCGGCCGGTAAGCCGGTGCTGAGATTAAGATCGGCCGAAATCTTAAGTCTGGCTAAGCCGGCCTGCATTATCGCTGCAGATTGCGGCAAAAAGTCTAACTCAGCCTTAAGCATTTTTTCATCCGGACTGGTGAGACTGGGCAGCCATTTCCAGCTCTGACCGTTCCAGGCGTATAAGTCCAGCGTGTGATAGGATTCCACTCCATCTGGGATGGGAATGGTCAACGTCACCGCCTGTGGAGAGTCCGCTCCTCTGCGCAGAATATGATATAAGGGGCTTTCTAGCCTCAGGCCGGGAGGGAGATTCTCTGCAGCCAATCGGATACTGTCTTCGGCGCTCCGCTCCGAGACGGTACCGGGATCCACCACATCGACCTTGACCCAAATCCGGTCACGTATTCCTCCGGGCGAAAGGGTGATCTGGGTTCCATCAAGAGTCTGAATAGTCCCACCTTTGGAGTCAAACGACTCGTAGTCGCCTGTTACCAGCCGGCCGGCAAATGAGAGCCATAGCAGATACAGTGCGCCTAATGTGATCAAGGGAATCAAGACGAATCTCACGACGATCTTGCCGCGGCGGCTTTTCACAAGCAATTGCTCCAATTGGCCCAAGCGTGTCAGTAGTGTGATGGTCCAATACCTCCTCTGCTCTCCCGAAATTTGTGCAATTTTGCGCAATCCGATATAATTAAGAAGGCAAAAGCTAGCATCGCCAAAACAACTCGCTTTGGCGCGCCAGCTTATGTTCCCATAAAAGACACCGTTTGACCGGCCAAGTCACAGACGGTGTCTTTTCGTTTTATTTAGGTATTAAATCCGGCTACCCTCGATTCGGGATACTTTTTAAGACGCCATTAAGATCGTGAATCTTACGGTTAATG
This sequence comes from Anaerolineae bacterium, assembly GCA_041576335.1. Taxonomy (GTDB): domain Bacteria; phylum Chloroflexota; class Anaerolineae; order 4572-78; family J111; genus JANQQF01. The sequence goes on from JBFGLD010001200.1 coordinate 2,133, forward strand.
ATGGCTGGCAAAACGGCAAGCTGAAACGCGACGGCAAACCAGGGCAGGAGGTTTTTCCTAACGTGCTCGAGGAAGAAGTGAGGAATTCAGAAAGTGGTCGAGTTCAGGATCGTTGTTCATGTAGTGGGTTAACAGTAAGACAATTATAATTATACCATATTTTTGAGGTCACTGCATCATAAGATGGGGATATTTTAATTGGCATTAATGCCTATTATTTATTTTTTTAATAAACTGACCCACGCTGCTGGCCAATAATCATTAAGTTAGCACAAGGCTAAAGCGATTCTGTTAGTAAACATGGGTGGCTGCGCCCTGGGGCCGAGGCGGTTGCCGGCGGCCTGATAGAG
>JBFGLD010001201.1:0-2482 GCA_041576335.1 Anaerolineae bacterium
ACCGGTATCGAGCGTACCCTGACCACGAAAGCCACAGGCCAGGTCAAAGAGATCGAGGTGTCGGTCGACATCACGCACACCTTTATTCGAGACTTGGTGGTGACCGTCGTCTCTCCGGCGAGCACCCATATCACGCTCCAACAGCGGGCCGGAGGAGCAGCGGATAATATCATCGCCACCTACACCCCGGCCACTACATCCGGGTTGCAGGTATTGCGAGGCGAAAGCATTCAAGGGTCGTGGCGGTTAAAGGTGGCTGATTTGGAAGGTTTAGACGTAGGCAAGCTCAATCATTGGGCGTTGAAAATTTTACGCCAGCCGTAGGCGTATTACCCTTGTTATGTTGTTTTCATCTTATCCTACCCTTACGCAAAACTATTTTATTCTCAGTTTTATCATTTGTTTGGGTACCCTACAGTGGGCAGCGGCCCGCAATGATAAGCCGGCGCTCAGCCTGCTAGGGTCGTGGGGACTGGGTTGGCCGGGTACGCTCTGTGGTACGGCCTTGACCGTAGTTGGGTTTGCCTGGTTCTTTACCTTTACGCCCGGGCTATTTGAGTCAGGGCTGGCCGGGGGGGAGTTATCGACGCTGTTTGTGGCAGGTGGTTCAAGCGCCCTGGGGATAACTCGCCTGGTAGGAGCCGTTTGGCTGAGGCTCGAAAAATTTTCGATTTATGATTTGCCCCTTAACCTCTTAATAGTAAACCATAAGACGGTTACGACGGAGCGAAACTTGGAGTTCCGGTTAGCCGACGAAAGACGGCAGACGAGTGACGAGTAGCGGCGTAAATCTATGGGTCATATGTCGCAGATCTTTCGTCCGGTCAAAACATGTCCCGGCCGCTCTGTAAGTTGGATCTAATCTGAAAATCCTGGATCATTACATTTGCTTACCTTCGACTACTGGCTTTTTACTATAATCAACAGTTATGCCGGGCAATGGGACTGGCTCGACGGTATCGCCCGCTTATTTCTGAACGACTATTTTGTGCCCACGCTGATGGCAATAATTCTGCTGGTACTGTGGTTTGAAGGTGCCAGTCACTCCCAACAGCAGCGCAACCGGCGGGCGGTATTAGCGGCTACGTTAGGCACATTGCTCGGCAATATACTGCTAAAAATCGTCAACCTGCTTTACTTTCGGCCTCGCCCGTTTGCCGGCCAGGCCGTCAACCTGCTGTTCTACCAACCCACCGACTCTTCCTTTCCCAGCAACGCAGCCACTATTGGATTTGCCATTGCCGCCGGGGTGTGGTTTCATAATCGATCGTGGGGCTTCGGATTATTTTTCATCGCTGGGTTATTTGGCCTGAGCCGCATTTTTGGCGGGGTCCATTTTCCGTTGGATATTGTTGGCGGGGTGGGGCTCGGCTGCTTTGCCGCCTGGCTGGTGTACCGGCAGGAAAAATTGGTCGATACCCTTTTAACAGCAATTGTGACGCTGGCAAGCAAGTTGAGTCTTTCGTAGGGAAGTGCCTATTTCGACAAGGGCAGGTTAATAACCTGAGTTCGGAGTTTCTCTTCAAATGCTCGCAGACGGTCTGTGATCGTCGTCACATCACTGCCAACGGCAGTCGCAGACTGCCTCTGAGCATTAATATCGAACTTAGCAATCCACGATGCAAGGCATCGTTCTTTCAGCAAGGAAAACGGGGGAGTAAATTGGGGGGAACTACCCCCTCGCGTAGCATCCAGCTCTGCTGGGCCAGCCCCCCGGCCTACGGCGTTTTCCTTAACAGGTTAATACAAAATAGTAGAAGGCTGAATTCGACAGTTTTGGAAATGTTTTATTGTGCGCAGTCAAGTTAAATATCCTCAATCTGCCCATCTATGGGCGCTGGCCGCCTATTCTCTGATAACCGTGTTAATGACCTGGCCAACTGTGCTTCACCTGGCGGACGGCATCCCCGGCGACGGTTTCGACGGCTGGCAAAACTATTGGAATTTGTGGTGGGTTAAAGAAGCTCTGCTGGTACTCGGCACAAACCCCTATTTTACTGATTATCTTTACCCGCCTCTCGGCACGAACCTGCTGTTTCATACCCTGAACATTCTTAATGGGCTATGGACGCTGCCGCTCCAACTTAATTTTGGCCTGGCCATCGCTTACAACAGCGTTGTGTTTTTTAGTTTTGTCTTTGCCGGTTACGGCGGGTATTTGCTCTCGTTATACACCCTGAGCCAAACCAACTTAAGCGGCCAGACAGCCATTCGCCTGGCTGCCTTTGCCGGGGGGCTGGTTTTCACCATGTCTCCCTTCCACATGGCCCATCTGTTGGGGCATATGCAAGTGTTTAGCATGGTCTGGCCGCCGCTCTATATCTTGTCGCTTATCCGCACGCTACAACCGCGGGCCGGTGGGCCCGGGCGTAACACCTGGCGTGATAGTGCCCTGGCCTGCCTCTTTTTGATCCTGGCCACCCTGGTTGATTGGTACCACATGTTGTACTTACTCATTTTTACAAGCATAGCCGTTATGTGG
>JBFGLD010001202.1:0-2479 GCA_041576335.1 Anaerolineae bacterium
CGCAGGCTGTGGGCTCAATATCGAGGCATTTATCTTGATGACGAGCTGGCCCGTGTCCGCGTGCAAGATTTAGCCCGGCAGGCCATGAAGGTTTGCGTCGGCGACCGGACCTTTGACGATAATATCATCGGCACCGCCCGTGACGAGCTGCGGGCTTGTATCGATACTGAACTTAGCGAATTAGCCACCAATTTTGGATTAGGCATAGAAAACGTCGTGGTGCCTGAGGTGATCTTGTCACCTGAAGTCCAGGTTGCGCTAGACGCCATTGTTCAGAGCCGGCTCGAAACAGAGAAAGCCGCTCAAGACAAGTTGCGGGCCCAGGCTCAGGCTGGAGCCGAGCAAGCACGCCAGGAAGGTGAAATTAGGGTCGAGCAGAGCCGCTTGCAGGAACAAACGAAGCAAGAGACAATTCTGGCCGAATTGGAGCAGCAAAAAATAAAGGCTCAAAAGAATGTTATCGAAGCCGAGCGAGCAAATGAACTGGCCCGGGTTGAGGCCGAGCGGGCCATCATTGAGGCCCAAAAATCCAACGACCTGCTGGCCGCCGAGCAAGATCTGGAGATTAACCGGGCCCTGGCCCTGGCTGCGGCCGAAAAGGCTAAAGCCGATCTGGCCGTTCAGGTGACCCTGGCCGAAATCTACGCGGCCAATCCGGGCTATCTCGATTTGCAGCGAGTTCAGGCCAACGCCAGTGCGCTGCAGCCTACCGACAAGATTATCTTTACGCCCGAAGGGACCGTGCCGACGCTGGTATTACCGGGCCCCGGAATCGTACCGACGGTAGAAACGGGCGCTGCAGTTCGAACTCAAACCGTAGAATCTCTTCCGGCTGCCGAGAGTGCGCCCCAGTCTCAACAGAACGGGAGCGGCGCCGGGTCTCCTTAGCAAACGCGACGGCTTTAAAATTTTGTTGGCAAACATCAATCGTTACGCCCTGGGGCCGAGGCTAAAGCCATCGGCCTGAAAGAGCCAAGCCCGTGCGGGCTAATAACATAGCGCGAAGTGCTTTACTCTCTGAGTGCGGCGGCTTTAGCCCCGCACCTCTGGGCAAAGCGACCAGGCTGTAGAAATTCGCCCCCGTTTTGAAATGCAACCCTAGCTCGGCCAGCCATTGACTTCCTTGATTGAGTGCCATATAATGGCTCTACCGCATCGCGAAAGGAACGACCGGTCCTATTTACCAAGGAGTCATCACGAACCTATCTGACGAACGGCTACTGTATTTACGAAGGATCAAACATGGCTAATATTCAACTCAAAACCCCCATTCCGGGCTCGAAGAGCCAGGAACTTCTGGCAAGACGGGCGGCGGCCGTAAGCGCGGCCCTATACCAATCGGTGCCGGTCGCGGTAGCGCGAGCTTCCGGCTCGTTGATTGAAGATGTGGACGGCAATATTTTGCTTGACCTCGTCGGCGGTATCGGGGCTTTAGCCGTGGGCCACGCTCCGGCGCAAGTGACCGCAGCCATCAAAGCTCAGGCCGAGAAGTATCTCCACGTTTGTGCCATCGTCGGTAACTACGAGCCGTACGTGGCGGTCTGTGAACAGCTAAACGCCATCACCCCGGGTGACTTCCCCAAGAAAACGATTTTGGCCAATGGTGGGGCCGAAGCTGTTGAAAATGCGGTTAAACTGGCCCGGGCCTACACCCAAAGAGCCGCCGTTATCGCCTTTGAAGGGGCTTACCACGGACGGAGTAACCTGACTATGGCGCTGACCAGTAAATACGGCCTGTTCAAGAAGGGGTTCGGCCCGTTTGCCCCGGAAATTTATCGCCTGCCCCTGCCCAACCTCTATCGTACCCCGGCGGGCATGAGCCAAGCGGATTATTTAACCTGGCACCTCTGGAATTTAGAGAACGCACTCATCGCCCAGGTCGATCCCAGCGCCATTGCCGCCATTATTATCGAACCCATCATCGGCGAGGGCGGGTTCATACCCGTACCCAAGCCCTTTCTGCAAAAAATTCGAGAGATTTGCGACCGCCACAATATCGTAATGATCGCCGACGAGATTCAATCCGGATTTGGGCGCAGCGGCAAACTGTTTGCGATTGAACACAGCGGTGTTGTGCCCGATTTGATCATCACGGCCAAATCACTGGCCGCCGGCACGCCACTCAGCGCCGTGACCGGGCGGGCCGAAATTTTGGATGCGCCCCATCTGGGCGGCGTGGGCAGCACCTATGGCGGTAATCCGCTGGCCTGCGCGGCCGCGATAGAAGCCATCAAACTAATTAACCGGCCCGAGACACTGGCCTGTGCGGAGCGGATTGAAGGTATCGTGAGAAATACGTTTGAACCGCTGCAAAATGATATTCCCGCTTTGGGGGATGTTCGGGGGCGCGGCGCCATGATGGTCTTGGAGTTTGTCAAAGACCCGGTCACAAAGGAGCCCTGGCCCGATTTTGTACTGAGCGCGATTCAAAAATGTACCCACCGCGGCGTCATCTTACTTCGGGCCGGGCTTTACAGTA
>JBFGLD010001203.1:0-2476 GCA_041576335.1 Anaerolineae bacterium
TGGATTGAGGGCTGCGTCATGCCCGTGGTCTGGAAGCGCCGCTGGGGCAGGGGGCGCGTATTCTACGGCTCCATCGGGCATACGGTTGAAGAGCTGAACATACCCGAAGTACGTCAACTCATGCAGCGTGGTATGATCTGGGCCAGCCGCCGACCGCAATAACTTTGTAAAACAGGAGGTCGTTTTGAAAGCAGCCGTGTATCACGGAAATCGTGATATCAGAATCGAGTCGATGCCGGAGCCTACCAAAGCCGGAGCCGCTGAGATCGTACTGGAAGTGCTGCGCGGATCTATCTGCGGCACAGATGTGACCGAATATTTGCACGGCCCACATTTTGCCTCGTTGGACAAGCCGCACCCGGCCAGCGGCCATGCCGGCCCCCTGATTATGGGCCACGAGTTTGTCGGACGAATCGTCGACGTCGGCTCGGAGGTCGAAGGCTTTCAGGTTGGCCAGCGCGTGGTTCCCGGCGCCGGCAATTGGTGTGGTCAATGTAAATGGTGCCTTACCGGGCGGCTCAACTTATGCACAAAATATTTCGTGTACGGCCTGAGTGCCAATGGCGGAATGGCCGAAATGGCCAAGATCCCGGCGATTATGTGCCGGCAGGTACCCGAGACTTGCAGTGATGACGGCGCGGCGATGGCCCAACCTTTGGCTGTTGCGCTTCACGCGGTCGAGCGAAGTCTGGCCAGGCCGGGCCAGGTAATGGCCTTGATGGGTGTGGGAGGCATTGGTTCGTTTATTTTGGCGGCATCTCGGGCCCAAGGGTTAGGCCCGATTATCGCCATTGATATTGATGACGAACGTTTAGAAAAAGCGGGCCAACTTGGGGCTACTTACTGTATTAACGCTCGAAGTGAAGATCCGGTCAAAGCTGTCCGGCGCTTAACCGGTGAACAGGGGGTAGAGATTTTCATCGAAGCCTCGGGTGCACCGCCCGGTCCCGGCGTTGGTTTGGCTGCCACGCAAAAAGGGGGGCATGTGCTGATCGTCGGCATGCAGGCCGAACCACGCAGCCTTGATCTGCACGATATGACCTATCGCGAAATCACCATGTCCACGACTGTAGCCCACGTGTGCGACGTCGATCTCCCCAAGGCCCTTGATATTCTAGCCACCACCAATTTGACCTCGCTGGCCCTGGATAGGGTAATACCGCTTGCGGCTTTGGTGGATGACGGAATCATGGCTTTGGCCGATGGTCGGGCTAAAGGGAAAGTTGTGGTTAACCCTAAGGAGTAAGATCGTTGCGCAATCTGTCTGAACATAACATAACGGAGGCGGTGCTCAACACCCTAAACTCAGATAACGCTCGCCTCAATCATATTTTGACCGGCCTGGTTAAACACCTGCATGCCTTTGTTCGTGAGGTCGAACTGACCGAAGAAGAGTGGCTGGCTGCGATCCAATTTCTAACTCGAACCGGCCAGATGTGTGACGACGAGCGGCAGGAGTTTATATTGCTGTCGGATACGTTGGGGGCCAGCATTCTGGTCGACGCCATCAACAATCGCAAGGATGAGGCCGCCACGCCGAGTACGGTACTTGGACCGTTTCACCGGGAAGGCGCAGCAGAAGTAGAGCATGAGCACAACATAGCCGGCGAGGGTACGGCCGGCGAACCGGTCATCGTCTCAGGGCGGGTTACCGCTCCGAATGGCGATTCCATTGCCGGAGCGCTGCTCGATATTTGGCAAGCATCGGCAGAAGGCTTTTACGACATCCAGGATGAAAGCCAGCCCGAAATGAACCTGCGCTGCAAACTCCGGACCGATGAGCGTGGTCGCTTCGCCTTCCGCACCATCAAGCCGTCCAGTTATCCAATTCCCGATGACGGGCCGGTCGGCGATATGCTGAGAGCCCTTAACCGGCATCCCTACCGCCCGGCCCACGTTCACTTCATCATCACGGCAGAAGGGTACGAGCCGGTGGTGACCCATATCTTTGTTGACGGTGATCCTTATTTAGACTCAGATGCCGTGTTCGGCGTGAAGAGCGCCCTTATTGCAGAGTTTGTTCGCCACGACTCCGCCGAGGAAGCCGAACAGTACGGGGTAGCCGCTCCGTTTTTTACGGTTCGGTATAACTTTGTACTCCAGCCAAGGGACCGGCGGGATACGTCTTAATAACAAGATAAGAGAAACAAGAGCAAATTGAACTCAGATTATCTGGGACACGAGTTATTAAAGGAGAATAGAATTGATCTTAATTTAGCAGGACGCACAGCCGTTATTACCGGCGGCAGTATGGGCATCGGCAAAGCGATTGCCAAAGGATTGGCGACCGAGGGGGTTAACTTAGTGCTGATCGCCCGCAACCAGGAAAACCTCGACAAAGCCGCGGCCGAGATTCGGGCTGAGCACGGCGTTGAAATTTTGGCCCGATCTACCGACATCACCGACAGTGAGTCGGTCAACGCAGCGGCCGCCGCGGCGGTTAATAAATTTGGACCGATAAACATTTTGGTCAACA
>JBFGLD010001204.1:0-2472 GCA_041576335.1 Anaerolineae bacterium
AGGAGCCAAATAGTCTCTAACGAGACGAGACCGAGAATGAAAATGAGGGCAGGCGGTGGTAGAATTGCATCTTGAGCTGGTCTGAGGTCGAAGTTACGCTGGTGTCGCGAACCCGAACAGGAGTCTGACCCGGATACCCCGGAGAGACACCGAATGTTGCCGAGAGCACGCAAGGGAGAATTCCGAGATAGGGGTGTCTGACCAGTCATCCAAGATAAAAGGGGTGCAAAGATGCGAATAATTTATGAGCGAGTGGCAGGGATAGATGTACATAAAAAGATCGTGGTCGCCTGCCGGATGAGAGTGACGGCGGAGAAACGAGTGGTTTGGGAGACGCAAACATTCGGAACGATGACCGCCGATTTGCCCAAGCTGCACGACTGGTTGAGTGAGTGGGAAGTCAAGGAGGTAGCCATAGAGAGTACGGCTGACTACTGGAAGCCGGTGTTCAATATCCTGGAAGCTAGCTTTGAGGTGGTGTTGATCAACGCGCAGCACTATAAGAAAGTGAAGGGACGCAAAACCGATGCCAAAGATGCGGAGTGGCTAGCCGAACTGATGCTGCATGGGCTGCTGAAAGCCAGTTTTATTCCGGCCAAACCACAGCGCACGTTACGGGAGTTGACCCGGTATCGGACGACGTTGGTACGAGAGCGAGCCCGAGTGGTCAACCGGGTCGAAAAGTTGTTGGAAAGTACCAACATCAAATTGAGCAGTGTGGTCAGTGATGTGATGGGGGTGTCAGCCAAAGCGATGTTAAACGAACTGGCTGCTGGGGCCAGTGACCCGCAAGCCCTGGCCCAATTAGCCAAAGGTCGCTTACGCAACAAGATGAAGGCTCTGGAAGCGGCTTTGGTGGGCACGGTGGATGAACAGCAGCGTTTTATCTTGGCCCAACAACTGGGTCACATCGATTTTCTGGATGAACAGATCGAGGTTATGAGCCAGCGGATCAGCCAACATCTGAAACAGATGGCCCAGCCTGAGAGAGATGATGATGATGATGATAACCCCTCAGTGGAAGCTGAGAGTGAGGGACAAGCCCGCCTGAGTTGGTGTGCAGCGATTGAGTTATTGGATACCATCCCCGGTGTTGATCAGCGCACCGCTGAGGTTATCCTGGCTGAAATTGGGCTAGATATGAGCCAATTTCCTACAGCCGATGACTTAGCCTCTTGGGCCGGCTTTGCCCCTGGTAATCATCAAAGTGGCGGCAAACGCTATAGTGGTCGCACCACTAAAGGTAATCGTCCCATTGGCGCCGCCCTGACTCAGGCCGCTTGGGCTGCTTCTCGGACTAAAGATACCTTTCTCAAGGCCCGCTATCATCGGCTCGTCCCTCGTCGCGGTAAAAAACGGGCTATCATAGCCCTTGCTCGTTCCATACTGGTCAGCATCTGGCATATGCTTGCTCGCCAAGAGCCTTATCAAGATTTGGGCCCTGACTATTACGACCAACGTCGTGTAGATACCAAAGTAACCTATTTTACCAAGCAGTTGTCTAAACTCGGCTTTGTGGTCACTCTTGACCCTGCCCCGACTACTGCTTGAACTTTATTTTCAAGGGAGGCGCAATGTTACACGTGCAAACTGTGCCGCTGCTCCTTTCGATTTTAGGGGCTAGCTTACTGGGCCTGTTACTCTGGGGCTTCTTGCAAGCTCGAAATCACCAGGCGAGCGACCCCTGGCTGGTCGAAACCCGCAATGATCCCTTGGTCTGGTTGCTCGTGTTGGCTGCCTTCACTACCGGAGTATTTTTGGCTTATGTGCTATTAACTTGACCATAAAAGATGTTATCTCTGAAACGAATGTAGTCCCTCATCGTTTGCAACTGGTAACGCCTAGATTTTACTGAAAGCATTTTGAAATAGATTATTGCTCAACGAGTCATATCCCTTGTCAACAGGCCAAGAACCTGAGCCTGGTCTCGCAACAGGAGGGGCAGCAGCTAACCGGCGGGCGGCTGGCCCTTGACGAAGCGTACCTTAAGTAGGACAGAGAAAGACATTAAGCCTCCTACAATATTCAATGAGGTTAGTTTCCTAAGATTACAAAGTGTCGGAAGGCGTAACAAAAAGGAAAAGATCATGACAACGATAGAAATGAATCAAAAACGTACGATGCGCTTGGAAGATCCGCCCCTGGCTAAGATTTTGTTTGCCGATGCGCGTTGGGCTTGGATCTGGATTATTCCCCGTCTCTATCTGGGGTATGAATGGACGCTTGCCGGTTGGGGAAAAGTAAGCAATCCAGCCTGGTCCGGCAGTGATGCGGGCAAGGCTATCGCCGGTTTCGTGCAGGGCGCGTTGAACCAAACAACAGGTCCCCACCCGAATGTGCAAGGCTGGTACGCCGGCTTTCTGCAAAACGCAGTCCTCCCCCATGCCGGGTTTTGGAGCTACTTGGTGGCCTATGGTGAACTTCTAGTTGGCTTAGGGCTTATCGTAGGTTGCCTGACCGGCATCGCCGCCT
>JBFGLD010001205.1:0-2472 GCA_041576335.1 Anaerolineae bacterium
ATAAGCAAACCAGCCATTAAGTGTTAAAAATAAAATGACCACCACATTGTAGCCAAAAGCAGGCGATTGTAAGCCCAACCACAGGGGCGCGGCTAAGAGGGCACTTAAAGGTTGCGCCTCTGAAAAGGCAAACGTGCCGGTGTAGGGGGCAAATATCGACGCATCCCAGTAATGAGGATAGCCTTGCATTAATTGGGTGATGTTCCAGTGCAAGGTCCACAGATTGAAATACGGAACCGTGCCCACCTTTTCACTGCCCCGTGGAATGTGACTTAAGGCGTGCAGCATCAAGGGGTAAGTTAACATAAATGCGGCAAGCATATAGGCTAAAAAGATGCCGATTGGGGATAAGAGAATACCCGGCCGTCCAGATAAAACTGGTCTCTTAATTCTAATCATCTGAGCTATTTTATACCCCGCGGCGAGGCAGTCCCCCTGGGCGAATTTAGATGTTCAGCGGACAAGTCCGAACCGGTCAGAATATTCTGACAAAAGGCCAGATTGTCCTGCAAAGTTTGCCTCAAAGCCCTTTCATCTTCGGCTTGGAGATCGAATGCGTTTAGCTCCAAAGCAATGAGACCGCAGAAATTATCAGCAAGCAGAGTTCTTAGAAATTCGGCTAAAGGCAGATCGCCATCGTCGAGAAGTTGGTGCTCTTGGCCGTTGTAGTTGGAAAGGTGAATATGGGCGACTTTACTTTTTACCTGCCGGTAAAAAAGGAGTAAGTTTTTATGGCGTGTTCCCACGTGGGTTGTGTCGAAGGTTAAATACTGAAAGTGGTTTAAGTGACTTGGTTTCCAGTAGTAATGTGGTTCCAGACTCATCGGGCCAAAGGAGCGGCACGGCATATTTTCTACGGTTATTTTTACGCTGGTTCTGGCCTGAAAATCGGCCAGATCGTGCCACAGCCACCGGCCTAGAGGCCCCGGACCGGACAGCGGAAACGGCACAGAAATTCTTTTCGAAAAAGAAGGGCCAAAGATGCCGGCTTGCAGACGAACCCAACGCTCTGGGGGATGGACTACAATCGTCCGCGTACCCAGGGCCTCGGCGAGCCGGACGCTCTGTTTGACCCGGTCGACGGGATCGTCAGGCCAACCATGAATAGGCATGTTTAAAAAGGGGCTGTGCACGGCCAAAATCGGAAGGTTGTAACGGGCCATCAAGCTTTCAAGATGAGTTAAGCGGTGGGTTTCCCAGCGCCAATCAATCACCAGCTCGATGCCGGCAAAGCCAACCTCGGCCGCTACAGCCATTATCGTGCTAATGTCGAGGTTGTAAATCGATCCTGTAGAGAGAATAATAGGGATGGTCATCGGCGGTCAACTGTCGGTGGTCGGGCCTCAGTCAGCCGTCGTGTCGCAGACAGCTTGATGCGGCCAAGTGAGCCCAGACGAGGGACAAACTTACTTCAAAATGTAGTAGGTTCCTTTTTTGTCGCCAATTTTCAAAAGTAGACCCTTTTCAACCAGGTCTACAAGATCCAGGCGTACAGTTTCGGGGTTTACATCAGGGCAGAGTTGGCGATAGTCCCGATTAGTAATCCGGCCCTGCTGCTCTAAAAAGCTCATTGCGCGCATTTGGCGTTCGTTCATATTGGTTGGCCAGCGTATCACGGGTTTACGCTCAAGATTATTGTGCAGCCGCACGGTGAATGAGTAGGGTTTAGCTTCGAAATCGGGGGCAGGGTGGCCATGTTCCAACATCTCTTCAATCATCCGGTCAATGCCCAACCCCAATTCTTCAATATAGCCCCACTGAAATAAGCCAGCCACGACACGAGGATTGCGGGAGAAGTGTTCCTCAACAATATTGTCAAGCGTGATATAACCGGGCAGCCCGCCCGGGCTAATGACTTCGAGCCGGTCCTCATACATGCGCACTTCAACGCGGCGGCCACTCAGGCGATAGTCGCGATGGCAAACGGCGTTGACGAGTGCTTCGCGTACAGCGAAGCTGGGATATTCGGGCACTTCTTCACGACGTAAGCCGGTTACCACGGCTTCAACGCGCATCTCTTCGGCGACCAAGTTCCAGGTGCGCTCGATGACGCGCGGCAGCGGACCTTCGATCTCCACCCGGCGCCCGTAACCGGCCAATCCGTCGCGACCTCGGGCTTCCTTGCCCAAAAATTTTACAAAGATCAACCCGCTTTGGGGCAAAAAGGCTTGGGGATGTTTGCCAAACAAGAGCATTCCGGTAACGGTGGGACTGCCGTCTTCGCTCATTGCCCCAATATCAACCAAATGATCTTGCAGCGTTCCTGGACGTAAGGAAATACCGCGCTCCGCCCGCAAGCTCATATACTCATCTAATAAGGCCTTATCCAGGTCGACCAGCGTAGCCCCGGCGACCGGCTCGCTTTCAAAATCGCCGCTGGACTTCGTGGCCGCTAACTGCCGAATGGCTTCACCCCCCAAGGGTCGATTTTCGCGCCCGGCCCGAATTAATACACGACCATCGGAGAGGGCA
>JBFGLD010001206.1:0-2463 GCA_041576335.1 Anaerolineae bacterium
CAAAAAAGGTGAGAATGGCTTGGGAGGTGTCGTCGGTAGAGATTTCAAACGCTTCTTCTATTGAAATGGTCGTGCCGTCGACGAGCGAAGCGGACAGTTCGGCATCCGGATCGCCGATCAAAACCGTTCCGCGCACAGACGTAGCATCAGGTGTGAGCGGTGTGGTGGCGTTAAGGATATACCAATAAATACTAGAGGGTACCGCAATGCTTAGTGCGCAAAATAGCCCAAAGGCAATGCTCATAATTATCCAAGCTTTGCGTTCAGGGTTGTGCTTCATGTGCTCGACGGTTGCCTCAATTTGATTGCCATAACAAAATGATATTTTACCATGTCCTGTATTGTCTCTGAAAATATCGGCGCCGGTCTTCCCCGTTCAGATTGTTGTAAAGATGAGGTGACGGTAGTCCGTGGTTAGGCTGTCGCCCTGAGCACCACCTCATGTCCTCCAAAAACAATTACTTGGCAACGACCAAGTGCCCGATAATTTCGCCGTCGCCCATCCCCTTGAGTACACCCGGTTCCGGTTGGTAGTACATACCTGTTCGCAGTTGGTAAACGCCGTCAGCCATGTCGGCCGGGAGCATCAGCGTGTGGCGATCCCGTAAAATTTCACCGGGCTGCCAATAGCTACTCGGGTAGAATTCTCCACCGGGTCGGTGGTCGCTTTGAGTTACGCCTTGACCCTGGCTGCTAACCACATGGACAAAACTGGTGTAATCAATCGAGAGTGGAGCAGGGGCGAGCCAATGCAGTGTGATCGTCATTTCTGTGCCTGGTCTCACATCAGCCGGAGTCAGGTCGTAGCCTACCAAGATGACTTGTTCACGAAGAGGTTTACCGGAGTCGCTTTGAAGGGATATTGACGGCAGGGCCAGGTCAAGGGGATAGGTTGGCGGGGCTTGATAAGGTGTTGCCCGGTATAAGGTCCCGCTTGGTGTTAACTCGGCTTTGAGACTTAAACCCGGCATCGGTTTGATGAGGTAGACCGGTCGCTCCGAGGCCAACGCTTCTTTTAAAACGCGGCCCACATTAGCATAGGCAGGATCCGGCACGATCAGGGGAAACAGTCCCAGCAGGTCGGGCCGCCGCTGATCGACGTATTGGTAATACCACATGGGCATAATCTCGTTGCGATCGTTGCTTAGCAGGACCGCGTTTGCCGGGGTCGGTTCGGCCAAGATCGTTAACCAACGTAGGCGAGCATTCAGATTATCCGCCTGGCCGGCTTCTAGGTTTCGTATAGCCAGTGTGGTTATAAATACTAAGAATGACATGCTCACCAAACCTACAACAATTAGCCGGTAAATACCGTATTCCAGACACTCCCCCATCCCTTCGAAGATAACTGTTTCACCGGGGCTGGCTCGTTGTCGAGCGTAGCATCGGGCTAGCCAGTGAACAATTCTCAGCCCGCCCAGGCCAACCCACAGGGCAACAAACAACCAAACCGGAATAAACAGTACAAACACATCGCCGATGAAATAGATCAGGTTGAAGGCCACAAAAGCTAAGCTGCCCAGGCCGGTTAGCAGGAGCAGGCCAATTTGGCGACGTTGCCAGAGCGTTAACAAGCCGATAACCGCCAATATGATCCCGCCCCAACCTACCTGCTGCCGCCATAGTTGCCCGGTCATAACCAGCCGATCGAGTCCGGCGGCGGCCGGCTGCAGCTCGCCCGTGAAAATTGTGCCCATTACATGGTCCCAAAAACCCTGGAGCGAATGGTCGTATAAGATGAGCCGCCGGCTGCTGCTAAGTTGAAGTGTAGTGTAGGGGGTGGACGGGGCAATCAAGGGGATAACCAAGTAGAGCAGGAGGGGAGCCGTCAGCAGGAGGGCGTGAACGATAAATGGACGTATTGCGGCGGGATGAAATCGCCCCAATATCCCCGACTTTTGAGGTCCTTTCGGCGCATGGGCGGCTGCGTTTGGCCACCATACAAAGACAAGCATAGCCGGCAGCAGCAGAACGACGGTCCGGTGATGGGTCAAGCTCAAACCGAAGGTGAAGGTCAAGATTTTGGCCGCGGCAGAGTCCAGGTTGCCGGCTCCACTCCGTGTTTTCAGAGTCAAGCCTAACAGCAGGGCTACAAACAAAGCGTGAAGCGCGTAAACCTCGGCAATAACGGCCTGGCTCCAAAAAGTAAAGCTTACCGCCAGCGTGGCCGCCGCGCCGGCTGCGGCGATAATTCGCCCCAGCACCGGGGTCTCCGGTAGAGTGGCATCGATAAGGCGGCGGGCTACGCCGTAGGTCACGCCGACGGCTGCTGCGGCCAGAAGAGCCGAGAGAAGGTTCATTCGCCAGGCGACCTCACCAAAGGCAAAGATGTGGCTCCAGAGCCAACCGAGCAAAATGTATAAGGGATAACCTGTGGGATGGGCAATGCCCGGCAGCCAGGCTGCAAATTGAAATTCACCGCTGTCGGCTTCGAGCACGGTGGGCGCCAGGGTGACCAGGTAC